>WTHD01000198.1:36734-57568 GCA_011523265.1 Candidatus Binatota bacterium | reverse complement strand
CATCTGGAACACCGTCAACCCGCAACTGCTCCGCCTCAAAGACGCCATGCCGACGGGATACTTCGGACGGGCCTACGAGCAGCGGGACAAGATGTTCAACCTGGACTTCTCTCGACCGTTCGACATCGGCCTGTTCTACTCCCCGCTGAATGTCGCCTTCGGACTGGAGTACCGCGAGGAAGAGTATGAAATCGAATCCGGTGACAAGGACGGCTGGTGCTCTGATGACACCGGAGAATGTGATGGGCAACGGAAAATGCATGGCCTCGCCGCACAGGGGTTCAGCGTAGGCGGCCAAGCGTATCCGGCTATCCGCCCGGAGAATGCGGTGGAGGCCGAACGGGGCAGCTTCGGTGCGTACCTCGACCTCGAAGCCGACGTCATCGAGAACGTACTGGTCACCGCCGCGGGCCGCTTCGAGCATCATGAAGGCATCGGCGAATCCCTGGACGGCAAGCTGGCCGCCCGCTGGAGCCTGCTTGAGGAGTATCTGGCGCTGCGCGGGTCGATCGGGACCGGCTTTCGCGCGCCGACCGTGGGACAGGCGAACTACCGGGATACGACCTACAACTTTGATCCCGACACAAACCAACTCGTCGAAACGCCGACGCTTCCGGGCGGCCACCCGATTGCGCTCCGGAAAGGGGCCAAGCCGCTGACACCGGAGACCTCCATGTCCTTTTCGGTCGGGACAGTGCTCACCCTTGATGCCCTGACCGTCACCCTGGACTATTACAATATAGAAGTGAGAAACCGTATTGGGTTGACCAGCGCCCAGGGGATCACCCCTGAAGATGTTGCCGCCCTGGCCGCTATCGGCGTCGATGCAAGTCGCATAAGAAGCGTGAGGTTTTTCACCAACGCTTTCGAAACGTATACGCAAGGCATTGATCTGGTGGCGACCTATCCGCTGGACTTGTTCGGCGGCAGCTTCGGCAGGACCATGTTGACGTTTGCCGGTAACTGGAACGATACCAACCTCAATCTCGATTCCATCAATTCGCAGGTCATCAACTCGGTGCGTAAAGTGCAGGTCGAAGATATCGAGCCGGAGTTCCGCTTCTCGCTGATGGCGGACCATACCTGGGGATCATGGCGGTTCCATTCCAGACTGCACTACTACGACGGTTTCACCGAGCCGTATCAGGATTACAAGATCAACCCGCCCATCTATGCCCGTGCCCGTGCGTTGCTCGACCTGGAGGCATCCTACCTGTTCGATTTCGGGCTGGTCGTGGCCGCCGGAGTGGACAACCTGTTAGACACCTATCCGACCAAGGTCAAACGGGTGCATCGGAATGAATATGATGCCGGCCAGAAGTACCCGGTCGCCTCGCCGTATGGGTACAACGGTGGCTTCTACTACTTTCGGGCGTCGTATGCGTTCTGAAGCTCGGCGTACCGCCGAAGAAATTCGGGTAACATGGTCTCAAGAGTAAACGTATCCTTCCAGTAGACATGCGATGCTGGACACGTTTACTCTTGCTGGTGTCGTTTCTGGTCTTGATGGGCTCACTGCCGGCCGGGGCGCAGCAGGCGGATCAGGAAGAGGAGGTCGTCGGGCTTGAAGAAATCCGGGTGGTCGGCTCCCGGTCGGTGGGCCGCTCCGCGGCGGATTCGCCCGTGCCGGTGGACGTGATTGACGGCGACAGCCTCAAGCACTACGGCAGCACGGATATGAACGACCTGTTGTCCGCGACCGTCCCATCCTACAAGGTCTTTCAGTATGGCATCGGTGTCGAGGCCGCCCTGGTCCGCCCGGCCAAGTTGCGCGGCCTGCCGCCGGACTCGACCCTGGTGCTGGTCAACGGCAAACGCCGACACCGCTCCTCCGCGATTACCCGCTGGAGTTATGGATTGGCGAGCGGTTCGCACGGGACGGATATCGCCTCCATCCCATCCATTGCCCTCAAACGGGTGGAGGTCCTGCGCGACGGAGCCGGCGCGCAGTATGGCTCTGACGCAGTGGCCGGGGTGCTGAATTTCGTGCTGCGCGACGCGCCCGAGGGCGGCAGCCTGGAAACCAATCTGGGGCAGTACTATCACGGCGACGGCGACCGGCTGAATGTCGCGGCCAATATCGGCTTGCCGCTGACCGAGGCCGGTTTTGCCAACTTCAGTTTTGAGTTCACCAACGCGGATTCGACCAACCGCAGTGTGCAGCGCGACGATGCCCGCCGCATGATCGAGCACGGCAACGCCTTTATCCGTAGATCGGCGGCCCAGCCCTGGGGCGCACCGGACGTGAAGTACGACTATAAATTCTTCGGCAACCTCGGCCTTGACCTCGGCGACGACCATCAGCTGTATGCCTTCGGCAATTATGCGGAGCGTGAGATTGAAGACACGTTCTACTGGCGCAATCCGGCCAGTTTCCCCGGCGTGTTCGCCCAGGGCGACGAGCTGCTGGTCGCCGACCTGTCCACGGACGGGCGGTCCGGCAACTGTCCGACGGTCACGGCGAACGATTATGTGACGCAGGGCCCGGCCGCTCTGGACCCGCTGACGGGCCTGGACGACTGCTACGCCTTGGCTCAGGCATTTCCGGGCGGGTTCACACCCCGGTTCCGGGGTGTGGTGAACGACTGGAGCCTCGTCTTCGGCCTGCGTGGGAGCCTGCGCAGCACCCTCACTCTGCTGGACGGCTGGCGCTACGACCTGAGCGCTGGGTTTGGTCAGAACCGCATGGACACCTACCTCAGGAACAGCGTGAATCCAAATCTGATCCGCTCCAAGGCAGCGATTCCAACCCGTTACAGAACCCGCAGGTACGAGGAGCGGGACAAAATTTTCAACCTGGACCTCTCCCGGCCGTTCGACATCGGCCTGTTCGCTTCACCGCTGAACGTGGCCGTCGGCCTGGAGTACCGTAAAGAAACCTTTGAGAGCGGAACCGGGGAGCCGCATTCCTATCTCCGCGACGACGTGCTGGCCCGACAGGGCCTCGCGGTCGCGGTCTCCGGCCATCCAGGCACGTCGCCCCAGGAGGCGACCGAGGCCAGCCGGGACAGTTTTGGCGCGTATCTCGACCTGGAGGCCGATGTTCTGACCGATGTGCTGCTCACCGCCGCCGGTCGGTTTGAACACCACGAAGGTATCGGGGAATCTCTCAATGGCAAGCTGGCCGCCCGCTGGAGTCTGCTGGACGACTATCTGGCGCTGCGCGGTTCCATCGGGACGAACTTTCGGGCGCCAACCGTCGGGCAGGCCAACTATCGGAATATAACATCGAGCCTCAACGCCGAGACCGGCGAACTGAACTTGACGTATGTGCTGTCGGGCAACGACCCGATTGCCCAACAGAAGGGGGGCAAGCCGCTGAGCCCGGAACACTCAACCAGCTTCAGCCTCGGCGCGGTCATCACGCTCGGCAACCTGTCCGTCACCGCTGACTACTATAATATGGAGGTACGCCGGCGGATTATGTTAAGCCAGAATTTTCTCCTGACCGAGGCCGATAAAGCCGCCTTGGCTGCCGCGGGCATCGATCTCTTTATGAACAGAGGAGGGGGCGGCCAGGTCAGCTACTTCAATAACGACTTCGGCACCACGACCCAGGGGTTTGATGTCGTGGCGACCTACCCCCTGGAGTGGTTCGGTGGCAGGGCTGGCTCCAGCATGTTCACCTTTGCCGGGAACTGGAATAATACCAAGGTCGATACGCGCAACCCGCAAATCACTAATGACCTGCGGGCCGCCCAGATTGAGAATACCGAGCCGGAGTTCCGCTTCACGCTGACCGCGGACCATAGCTGGGGACCGTGGCGGGTGATCACCAGGCTCCATTATTATGACGATTTCAAAGATTTCCCGATATTCCGGCCCGCAAATCCCGTCCACGCCCATGCGCGCGCCCTGCTTGACCTGGAGGCGTCCTATACCTTTTTCAACAATGTGTTCAACGGCGTGACCCTGGCGCTTGGCGCGCAAAACCTGTTTGATACCTATCCGACCAAAAACAAGTATGCCGGCCGCCATGGCATGAAGTACCCTGTCGTCTCGCCGTATGGGTATAATGGTGGGTTCTATTATCTGCGGGCGGGTTTTGAATGGGGTTAAACCCGCATGGCTGGGGCGGATATGGTAGAAGAAACGGCAAAGCTGGAAAAAAAGGAGGAATATCATGGGCACAGTTCGAGGCGAAGAACTCATTGCACAGAGTTTCAAGCGAGAGAACGTCGATACCATTTTCTTTATGATGGGCGGGCCGACCAGCGGCACCGCGGCGGCCTGTCTCGACCTGGGCATGCAGGGCATCTATGTCCGCCACGAACAGGCCGCGGCCATGATGGCCCACGCCTACGCGCGGGTCACGGGCAAGCCCGGCATCTGTATTACGCCGTCCGGTCCGGGCACGGCTAATGCCGTGCCCGGACTGGCCAACGCCTGGGCGGACTCCGCGCCGATTATTGCCATCGGTGGGTCCGCTCCCATGCGGGCGACCACGCTCGACGCCTTTCAGGAGATGGATCAGGTCGCCATGATGAAGCCCGTGGTCAAGGCGGCGTATCGTATTGATATGGCCCAGCGGGTGCCCGAATATGTCAGTATTGCCTTTCGGGAAGCCATGGACGGCAAGAAAGGCCCGGTGTATCTCGACCTGCCCGGCGATGTGCTGGCACATAAGGCTGACGAAGAGAAAATCTACTGGCCGGAGAATTATCGGACCGAAAGCCGGCCGGCTGGAGACCCGGCCCTGGTCAAACAGGCGATCGAGCTGCTGGCCCAGGCCGAGAAACCCCTCATTGTGACCGGCAGCGGTATCCTGTGGTCGGAGGCCAGCGCGGAGCTGCAAGGGTTTGTCGAGTCCACCGGCGTTCCCTTTTTCACCACTCCGCAGGGTCGCGGCGTTATTCCCGAGGATCATGATCGCGCCTTTCCCGCGGCCCGGTCCATGGCCTTTCGCGAGGCTGACGTTGTGCTGGTCATTGGTGCGCGGGCAAACTCCATGCTGTCGTTTCTCCGCGCCCCCCGTTTTTCTCCCGCGGCAAAGTTTATCAACGTCAATCTGGACGGCAGAGCCATTGGTCATAACCGAGGGATAGCCGTCGGCATTGTCGGCGACGCCAAGCTTGTTTTGCAGCAGTTGACGGAAGAGGCCAGTGGCAAGTTCGACCCCAATCAGGAAACCGCCTGGGTTGCCCAGCTTGCGGCCAAACAACGCTCCAATATGGAGCGCTCGGCTCCGCTGTTGCACTCGGACGCCACCCCGGTTCATCCGCTCCGCTTGTGCAAGGAAGTCCGCGAGACGATCAGCCGCGACACCATTCTGGTCGTGGACGGGCATGAAATCCTCAATTTTGCGCGCCAGTCCATTCCCGTGTACGACATCGGCGGCAGCCTCAATGCCGGCCCACACGGCTGTATGGGCGTAGGCGTACCGTTCGGCATCGGGGCCAAGGTGGCAGCGCCGGACAAACCCGTCCTGGTCCTGTCTGGCGACGGCGCCTTCGGCTGGAATGGCATGGAGATGGACTCGGCCATTCGGCATAACATCCCTATTGTCGTCGTGGTCTCCAACAATGCCGGTTTCACCTCGCGCCAGACCGGGTATATGACGGCCGGCGACAAACAGGGCCGGCAGAATGTCGGCCGCGAGCTGGGTCATCAGCGCTATGACAAGCTAGTCGAAGCGCTGGGCGGCTACGGGGAATATGTCGAGAACCCCGCCGACATCAAGGCCGCGATTGAACGGGCGTTTGCCAGCGGCAAGCCGGCCTTGGTCAACGTCTGCACCGACCCGGACGCCCAGGCCACAACCGATATGGGGTTTGGGGGATATTAGAAAACAGGGGAACGACATGAGCAGCAATAAGACCTGGGACGACCTCACGCTGGGCGTCGAGGAGGAATTCTTTCTCGTAGACCCCGTCTCGCGCGACCTGCTGGCCGACCCTGACCCCGGCATTTTCGAGACCTGCGAGCGCAACCGGGGACCGCACAAAGTCGTACACGAACTTTTCCGAACCCAGATCGAGACCAACACCCAGGTCTGTCACTCGCTGGCCGAGGTGCGCGCCGCCCTGTGCGAAACTCGCCGGCTGGTCATTGAGGCCGCGGAGGCATACGGAGTCACGGTCATGGCCGCCTCGACCCATCCGTTCGCAGAGTGGCGGGCACAGATGACCACGCCCAAGGAGCGCTACGAGCGGTTCGCAATCACGTTTCAGGAGAGTATACGGCGTGGGCTCATCGCCGGCATGCACATTCATGCCGGCTTTGGCGACCCGGATGAGAGAATCCGGGTCATGACCGCGCTCCGGCGCTACCTGCCGCTGCTCCACGCCCTGTCCACCTCATCGCCGTTCAATTCAGGCCACCAGACCGGTTTCAAGTCCTACCGCCTCAACCTGTTCGGCGCTCTGCCGCGCACCAGCCTGCCCGGTCCACTGTATTCCCAGGCCGAGTACGACCGGCTCATAGCCGACTACCAGCGTATGGAGTTTATCACCAGCGCGAGCGAATTATGGTGGGACATCCGCCCCTCACGAGCCTACCCGACCGTGGAAATGCGCATCTGCGACATCTGCCCACTCATTGACGACGCCGTATGCATCGCTGCCCTTTACGCGGCGCTGATTCGCCACCTGTTGCGGCAGGACCGGGAGGGCAGTTTACCCTCCGAACCGCCCACCGAGATCATTGCCGAGAACCGCTGGCTCGCCCAGCGCTACGGTGTGCTCGCCTTCCTCGGCGATACAGGCCGGGGTGGACGACAGGACATCCAGGACTACGCGACTCAACTGATCGAAACCCTCGCCGATGACGCTCGCGCCCTGGGCTGCGAAGACGAGATGCGCCACGCGCTCGCCATCATTCGTTCCGGGAGCAGCGCCGACCGGCAGCTTGACCATTTCCGCTTGCGCCTCCTTGAAGGAGACACTGAGCAAGAGGCCCTGCGTTCTGTCGTCGATCTGGTGTTAGCCGAAACCCGGCAGGGAGTCCGGGAGACCGGTTGACCCTCGCAGATCAATCTCACCGGTGGGGCGCTAGAGATCAAGACAAGATATTGTCACCCAGAGCAGTCTTCCAATACCCTCCAGTAACCCATGGACCTCTTACAAAAGCTGCACCGAGTGGAAAGCTATGGTCCGCTGGTCGGCCTCATCCATGGGGAAGTCCTTTCCAGTCCTGAACAGGATGGTATTGTCTCCGGGACGAATCCAGTCGTTCGGAAGAGGAATGGTGTACTCACGCCAGCCTCTATACAGGAGCAGGCGCTGGGCGAGCTGTCCGTTCACGATAATTTCAAGCGGGAAGCAGGTATACGCCTTTGATTTGACAAATGGCCGGGCAACAACGTAGAGGGCAGCTCCCTCTCCTTGCGGAACGGTCAGGGTAATACGGGCGTCGCCCTGCCGAGCCCAGGAGATTGGGCCAATCGGCTCTTGGGTATGCCGACCCCAATCTCCGCTGAAGTTTTCCTGTGGCACGTTTTCCCCAAAAGAGAACTTGGCAAGTGGGGCAGTCTGAAGAGACCGGGCAGAGGGAAGCAGCACCCGTGTCTGCGGGAAAAAATAGAACATTTGATAGCAGAGCAGGGAGACGAGGCCCAGGCAGACGACATGGCGGGTGGACTGCAAGAAGGCGGGCGGGCGCAGCGCCACACTCAACAGCGCGCCGGCAATGAGGAGGCTGCCAATGATATCAGTCGCCCAGTGATGTCCAAGATAGAGCCGCTGCCAGATGATCACCCCGGATAGACAGACCGCGACCCCACTACCCCACACCCTGAGCCATGTGGGAACGCCTTTGCGAGCCAGGAAAAAAATCAGGGTGCCAGTGATGAGGACCGCGCCGATCACATGTCCGCTGGGAAAACTATTGCCGACGAGCAACGCTGGCAGCGCGCTGGGTCGGGCACGGTCTAACCCGGTTTTCAGCAATTCCGAGAGAAAAGCCCCGCTCAGGACAATGAGCAAGGCGTGAGCGATATCTGTCCAACGCCGTTGCAGACCAAGCACGCAGACGCCCAGGCCACCGAACAAGATCAGATACCAGAGGGGAGAGTCTTTACACTGCATGCCGATGTGGACGAGATGACACGACCGAGCCGACTGTAGCCACTGGTAGACGGCCGCATCCAGGGGAATGGTCGCCTCCATGTTCAGGAATTGGATAAGAATCAAGCTGCCCAGCAAGAGGGACAGGCGCTGCGTCGTTTTAGGGCTCAAGAGTCCGTATGGCTTCCGCGCGTGCCCACTCTACATTGTGTCGATGACGATTTGCCATCTCCCTGAGAAAGGCTGCGATATCTGGAGGAGGTTGTAAATCGAGCGCTTGTTCAACCTTGCGAGCGACCCACGCCTGGCCTCGTGACAAAAGGTCAATCTGACCCCGGAGGTCCTCAATCTGGAGGACTTTTTGCGCAAAATCTCCGGTCGCCGTTGACGGCGTTCCGCCGTGCAGCCGGATGAGTCCCTCCAGGACCGATACATCGCTGACCTCAACTTCGGTGAAGCTGGTAAATAAAGATTTGAGGCCTGAATCGGCAGTGGTCCGTATCAACGTATCAAGAAGCGCATGACCCGCGCGTTCCGCTTCCAACAGTCGATTCAGGAGATCTTCGAGCGCTGCTTCCATAGGCTGCCGTCCCTCTCACTATAATAAAAAAGAGGGAAGGAGAAGGCACCCGAACGTAGGATGGACGCACGCCCCGGAAGACGCTGGCAGAATGGTAGCGGCGCATGCTACGCTCTTTGTCCTAGTGTTGATGATTTATGAGGCAGGCCGGTACGGGACAACGAGAGAGAAATAGTATGCAGAAACTGGTATGGTCCGTCCTTGCTGCGAGCATCCTTTTCAGCCTGGCATGCGGCTCGACAAAGACCCCCACGCTCTCAGTGCCGTTTTTGAGTGCCAAATCCACGACCGACTCGCCAATTCGGGCCAAGCGTATGGAATTTGCCCGCTTTGAACTGGATTGGGACGGCATGAAGCCGCTGGGGAGGCGTCCCAAGGAAGAAGTGAGAGCAACATTATTGACCAGCATCGAGAGCGACTGCCCCAATTATCAGGTAGTCAATGAGGGAGAAAATTCCGAGGAAACTCAGAGTCAACAGCAGGACAGCGTTCAGCAGAACGCCAAAATAGTCAGGAATTACTACTGGATTCGCTACCGTTGCGGAGAGTAAGCGTATCCATCTCATCTCCAGTGAGAAAGTGGGACCTGTTTACTCTTTGGGGACGGGAGCTGACCAGAGCCGACGAGATATACGAACAGAACAACATAAGGAGGTGTGCGATGGCATCTATACTCGAAGAAAAGGATGCGATTCACGAGACGATCGCAAACTATTGCTATCATTTCGATGGTGGCGAGTTTAACCAGTGGGTCGATTTGTTCACTGAGGATGGCGTCTTTGACGGTGGAGAGGTCGCCGGTGTGCATACGGGTAAAGAGGCGCTACGGGCTTTTGTTGATACAGTTCCCGGTCGGATGGCGATGAAAGACGGTGCGCCCATGCTCAAGCATTGTGTGATGAACGAAATCATCAAAGTCGATGGAGAGCAGGCGACCGCAAAGAGCTATATCGTCGTAGTCCGCTCCAAAGGCGAGAGTGCGTTAGTCAACGGTATTGCCGGTCGTTATGAGGATCGGCTTGTCAAACAAGGCGATCGCTGGCTTTTCGCACACCGCACAGTGCATTTCGACCTGATGGGCGACATGCAGTAAGCCAAAGAGTATGAAGGAATCCAGGCGGGGCGCAGTTCAGCGGCCTCGCCTGGTACAATTTTCATGACCGATGGCCACTATCGGGAGAAAGGCTATGCGCGCTGTCTTCTTAATGATGAAAGTGGAACCGGGGACCCTGGCCGAAGTCGCAGACCGGGTGACCGATTTGGAAAGCTTCTCTGAGGCGTATTCCATCTCGGGAGCCTATGACCTGCTGGTCAAGTTATACGTCGATGACTTTGAAGACCTGTCACATTTGGTGACCGAGAAGATTCAGAAGATCCCGCACGTGCGGGAGACGTTCACCATCCTGACCTTTCACGCCTTTAAGTAGGGCCTGTCCTGAGCCCGGTCGAAGGACGACGGATCAGATCACCGCGTCTTTGCGAAGCTGCCCAATCGCTGCCTCATCAACCCCCAGCTCTCTCAAAATCTCGTCCGTATGCTGGCCTTTCTCCGCGGTCGGCGTGCGAATGCTGGCCGGGGTCCGACTCAGCGTTACCGGCAGACCAAGGATCTGGATCGGCCCAAGCGCCGGGTGCTCAATCGCGTGCGCGAGTCCAAGGTGCCGGACCTGTTCGTTTTCAAAAACCTGATCGATGGACAGAATGGGGCCGCACGGAATGCCGGCCGCGTTCAGCGTATCGATCCATTCGTCCGCAGTCCGGTCTTTGAGTTTCTCTTCAAGAATGGGAGTCAGCATGTCCCGGTTTTTCGAGCGCCGGCCCGGAGAGGAAAACCGTTCATCTTCGGCCAAGGTGGCATCACCCAGTACCTCACACAGCCGCTTCCACATGTGGTTGGTGGTGGCAATGTTGATGTGGCCGTCCTTGACCTTAAAGGTTCCGGTGGGAATCACGGTTGGATGATTATTGCCGGCCTGGGGCGGCACTTCTTTACCCATGAGCCAGCGCGTGGCCTGAAAGTCCAGCATGGCGACCATGGCTTCCAGCAGTGAGGTATGAATCCACTGGCCTTCGCCGGACCGTTCGCGTTCGAGCAGGGCAACCAAGACTCCCTGGGCGGCCAGCAGCCCGGCGCTCAGGTCGGCCACCGGAATCCCGGCGCGGACCGGACCGCCTCCGGGCTGCCCGGTGATGCTCATCAGCCCTCCCATTCCCTGGGCAACCTGATCATAGCCGGGACGATCCTGATACGGTCCGGTCTGTCCAAAACCGGATATGCTGGCGTAGACGAGACGCGGATTCAGCGGCCTGAGCGATTCGTAGTCTATACCAAGACGTTTTTTGACATTCGGCCGATAATTCTCCACCAACACGTCTGATCTTTTGACGAGCTGTTCCAGAATCCGCTTGCCGCGCTCGTCCTTCAGGTTGAGCACCATGCAGCGCTTATTCCGATGCAGGTTTTGGAAATCGAAGCCGTGGCGGCCCCATTCGCCCTCGTCCTGGGGCTGTTCGATCTTGATCACCTGAGCGCCCATATCGGCCAACTGGCGCACGCAGGTCGGTCCGGCACGGGCGCGGGTCAGGTCAATCACGCGGATGTGGGACAGTGGCATGGCAAGACTCCTTTTGAGACACAGCTAGGCCGCTTTCTAGCATACTATCCACCTGCCCATCCAGCAGAAATTCCTTGATTCACGCGTTTCCACTGGACAAAGTCTGCCAAGGTGTGCCATGTCCAGAGGAAAGAATACGTCGCGAAAGGGAGGACAGTATGCCACTGCGCAAACCGACCAAGGACGATTTCCACCGTTTGGCTCATGCCAGCCATTTCGAGTTGAGTGCGGAAGAGGCTGAGGCGTATGAAGCCATGTTGCCGGATATGTTTGCCGCGCTGGACGCGCTCGACCAGGCGCCCGCAAACCTGCCAGAGATTAGCTATCGTGAGCGCGAGCCCGGTAGCCGTCCGAGCCGTGCGGACGACCCGCTCAACGCCATAGTCCGGCGCTGTTCAATTAAGGGTGCATCTTCGGGCAAGCTGGCCGGGAAGCGTCTGGGTATTAAGGACAATGTGAGTATTGCTGGCATTCCCATGACGTGTGCCTCTCTGGTGCTGAGCGGCTATGTGCCGGATATTGATGCCACTATTATCACCCGCATCCTTGATGCCGGCGGTGAGATTACCGCCATCCTGAATATGGACAATTTTGCCTTCTCTGGTGGCGGCCATACCAGCGCCTATGGCCCGACCCGCAATCAGCATAATCCCGACCACATGGCTGGCGGTTCGTCCGGCGGCTCGGCCGCTGCCCTGTCGTATGATGACATTGACCTGACTATCGGCGGGGACCAGGGGGGCTCCATTCGTATTCCGGCATCCTGGTGCGGCGTCGTGGGGCTCAAGCCGACCCATAGCCTCGTTCCATACACGGGTATCGTCGGCATCGATAACACCTTCGACCATACCGGTCCGATGGCGGAGACCGTGGCAGACACCGCCCTGCTGCTTGAGGTCATTGCCGGTAAGGACCCGCTCGACCCGCGCCAATACGAGGTTCCGGTGCAGCCCTACACGCAAGTCCTGGGTCAGAGCATCCAGGGTCTTCGTCTGGGTGTCGTCAAAGAAGGGTTTGGGACCCCCGTGTCACAGCCGGGTGTTGATACCAAGGTCCACGCCGCCGTCAACGCGTTACAAGACCTTGGGGCGCAGGCAGAAGAAGTCTCTATTCCGGCCCATCTTGAAGCTGGTGGGATTACCTGGGCCTTAATTGCTGAAGGGATGACGGCTTTGGTGTATGGCAACGGCGTCGGCTATCATTGGAAGGGGCTATACAATGAAAGCCTGATGAATACCTTGGGCAAATCACTCAAAGCCCAGGCTCAGGACCTGCCCCATCAAGCCAAATTTGTGACCCTGGTCGGGAGCTATCTGAACCAGGCCTATTATGGCCGCTTGTATGCCAAGGCCCAAAATCAACGCCGCGCCCTCCAGGCCGCCTACGACCAGGTCCTCGAACGCTTCGACATCCTTGTCATGCCAACAACGCCGATGACGGCCCACCGCTATGTTCCCAATATGGGACCGCTCGACTCGCTTCAATTCGGCTGGAATATGCTCGGTAATACGGCGCCGTTTGATATGACAGGTCATCCTTCGCTCACCGTTCCCTGCGGACAGGTCGATGGTCTGCCGGCCGGCCTTATGCTGACCGGACGACATTTTGATGACGCCACCCTCTTGCGTGCCGGCCATGCCTTTGAGCAGCAGATGCCCTGGCAAGAGCGGTAAATTGCTACGATGGGTCAGCAAGCGAGGGAGCCGGGCTGCTCCCTCGCTTGCTCCCGTTACCTGTTTGTCAAACCGCTTTTCGCGCAGACACCACAAACTGCGGCAAACAGAAACAATATTCTTCGTTCTTCAGCCGCAAACGCACATCTTCCCGCCAAGCGTCCGCCTCGGCCTGGGTCACTTTGCCCGAGTCGCAGGCGTACTGGTGCCAGTTGTTCTCCAGCATGCGCATGGCGTGCCCTTTGACGTCGGGGCTGGCGAATATCTTTACCCAGATGTCTTGGAGCTTGGCGAGGGTACACAACCGGCGCAGCTTGCGTCCGATACGCGGCTCGCGCATGGCGGTCGTTGTGATCGCTGCGAGTACGCGGTCGTGTAACGCTTCGTCACTCACGTCCAGGGCGAGCATTTCCCAGTCACTGTCGATGAGCACGATGACTCCGCCCGGTTGAGTGACGCGCGCAATATCTTGGACAGTCTGCTGGGCAGAGTCTACGTATTCGAGGACGTTTTTACAAAAGACCCGATCAAACGTTTCAGAATCGAATGGCAGGGGAGGAAAATCGGCTTGCTGGAAGCTGACCTGCGACAGGCCGACCTCCAGGGCTTTTGGGCCGGCTCGGGAGACAAACTCCGCGTTAATATCAACTCCAACGACTCTCCCTGTGGGACCCACCCGTCGCCCCAGTTCCAGTGTGGTCGAGCCGGGACCAGAGCCGACATCCAGAACAGACAGGCCGGGCTGGAGATCAAGCGGAACAAGCAGCGGCTCCATGCGCGGCTCGTAGCGTAATAGAGACTCATAGACCGACAGGCGGGCCGCATCGATCTCAATCCAGTGCTGTTTATAATACGGAGTCGTCATACGCTTTACCTTCTAGCTACCTTCCGGGCGATTTCTTATGGATGGTGCGGCACGCCAAGAATCTGCCTCGCTTCCTGAGGCGTGGCTGGTTCGCGTCCGTGTGCCCGGGCGACTTCGGTCACCCACGAAACGTAGTCGGCGTTGCTGCTCGCTACGGAGCCATCAAGAAGGGTGGCCCGATCCTCGAAACCCACCCGGACATGTGCCCCGGTGGTAATCGCCAGACTGGCAATGGTGAAGACGCTGTCCTCTATGCCGTGGGCAATCCAGGTCGCATTCGGAAAGACCTCTTTGACGCAGTCCGTTATATAGGCATAGCTTCGCGGCGTGCCCGGCATGATCTGAAAGCCGGTACCAAATCGTCCTGAGAACTCAACCAGGAGATAGCGCGGAGCGGGCAGCAGGCCGTCTTCGACAAACATGGCGACATTGGACAAAAAACCCGTATCGAGGACGGTCGGCTCGGGTACTATGCCGCGTTCGCGACACACAAGAATGGTCTGGCGAATATCCTCATAGGAGTTCGGAAGCGCCATCGTTTGTCGGGTGCCATTCACCAGCGGCGTATTGATCGCGATACTTCCGGTATTGAGAGAGATCATATCAACCGGGTCAGGCGTTTCACGGAGATAGCGTAACACCTGATCGATCGACGCGTCCGGCAGGCGCGCGGTGGTGTGATTGATAATAAGAGCGGTCTGTTCCCGAATGAGGCGGTCGGCTTCCGCATACCACTCGGGATCATAGTTGATGCCACCATCATTTGCGCGGGCATGGATATGAACGATAGACGCGCCCGCCTCCGCGCAGCGCCTGGCCTCGGCCGCAACTTCTTGTGGCGTCCACGGGACGTTCCGGTTTTGCTCGCGACCGCGCATACCGTTCAGACAGGCTTTGATAACGATCTTGTCCATCTGTAAACTCTCTCCTGTTTTTCGCCGCCCAAATCTGGCGCGCTGTGTTAGTGTCAATCTGGATTACAGTTCAACCGCCGTCGCTGCTTCCGGGTCTACCCCCTCTTTCTGAGCGAAGTGCTCGCCAACAATGCCCGAAGAGACGATGAATGTGAACGCCTCTTCGACGGTATAATCGACGTCAACAACCTCCTCCGGCGGAACCATAACCAGAAACCCAGAAGTTGGGTTTGGTGTTGTGGGAATAAAGACGGAGAGGAGCTGCGGGGCAGAGGAGAGTCCTAGCGTGTCGTCCCGTTCCGTGGCAACCAGCCCCATCACCCACATCCCCTGGCGTGGATATTGGAGGAGGACGACGCGCTGAAAGCTGCCGGACGGCCCCTGAAAGGTCTCCACCATTTGTTTGACTGCACTATAGACGCTGCTCACAAGGGGCAGGCGCAGGATCAAAGTATTCACGGCATCCAAGATCTGTCTCCCGATAAAGTTCGTTCCCACCAGACCCAGGAGAAAGATAATAGCCAGAGCCAAGACAATATTGGCCACAGGCGTAATCGGTTCCAGCCACCAGAAGCTTTCAAGCTGCTGGAGCGGACCAAACAGGGTCCTCATGATGGGCGCGCCCGCGCCGCTGAGGAGGTCAAACAAAAAGGCGACCAATAAATACGTCGCAACCAGAGGAATAAGAATCAGCAGTCCGGTCAGGAAGGTGTTGCGAACAAAACGCGATGTGGCTCGTTTCCGCTTCACAGCGGTTCCTCCATCCATAGGCAACCCTCTTTCGTACAAATGGTAGAGTAAGAGTCCGGGGCTTCGCAAGAAAGGGGGGCGTGTTCACGCCTTTCGTTTGTGGAGAAACGCACTGACAGCAACAATGCTCCAGGTTCCTTCCAGCACGACAAAAGGGAGGAAGTCGATCAGATATGAGGCATAGCAGGCGATCCCGGCTCCAATGGCGTTGAGCGCTTGGTAGACTCTGGAATCGGTCTTCATCCAGCCAAAGAGATTCAGGAAAAACGCCCCCAGCAATAGGCCAACCCCAACGGCGCCGATCCATTCCGAGCTATTAGCGAAAGAAGTGAGTGTGGACATACCTGCCAGGCTCCTTGCGTGAGTCAAGACGTGCCGATGTACACACAAGCACCGCTCGATATCAAGAGTCAACGTGCCTGGCGTACTATGCATGCAGCGTGAATTTTCACAGATAGGAAACGTCTATTGAGAGTAAGAAGAGGAAAGAAGATGAGAAGCCAACGGGTACAAAGGACAGGAAGGCAATCAGGGAGGATCAATATTCGTGCAAGGGATAGAGGGGCAATCAGGGAGGATCGATACATGAAAACAGCATCCACCGGTACTGACTTACGCGGAATCGATTCCGCTTCTTCTCACGGAACATCGGCCCTCGATGCAAAAGCGGGGCGTTTTCTCTTTGAGCGAGGGAGGCTGGCGGAGCGGGAAGCTATTGCCCCGGCAGCCGTTTTACCCGAGCAGTTCCACAGCTCACCACGTCAGCACTACCACGGCCGCGGGGAAGTTGCGCTCATGCAGGCCGTTCTGGAGGACGCGATTGAGTGCTTTCAGAAACAGTTTGGGACACCCCGTTTTCGTGATTATCGTATCGCACGGGAAGCGGAGCAGTGGTTTTTTACGGATGACTATCAATGGCCGTTCTCATTTGTGAACATCTGCTCTGTCCTCGGGATTGATCCCGATTATATTCGGCGTGGCCTCAACAAGCAGAAAGCCGAGCGACCGGTCGAAATTCCACGTCGCGCGTTACACCACCCTATTATCGTCCGGCCGCAGCTCAAAGAAGCGGCGTAACAAGACCCTTCTTTTCAGACACAAAGAGGCAGCCCCATGTGGGCTGCCTCTTTTTTTGCCGGCTCCACCGCTCGGTGAGCGCAGTCTATGCCGCCTGCTGTTCTCTGTGTTTGAGCAGCTTACCGATAATCTGGTCAATGACCTGATCCGCCAAGGCTCTGACTTCGTCTTCAGTCTTGGGCTGAATCGGATGCTCAACCAGAATAGGCTGATACTGCGCCATTCCAAGCGCAGAGCACTGGGCGTTGGCCGCGCCGATAAATTCCGTAGTGGTGACGTTTGCCGTTGGGATACCGTTTTCTTCAAAGTGGATGACATCGTGCGAACTGCACGAGATGCAGGCCCCTCAATCGCTGAGGGCTTCAATGACGGCATCACACCTTTCGCGCAGCTCCACCCGAATCGGCTCGGGTGCCGGTCGCGTGACCGTCGGCTTCATGCGCCGCAACACCTCTTTGACGCCGTACTGCTCGCGGAGCACCTCCTCTACACGATCGAGGAAAAAGGAACCCTTTGCTTTGCTGATATCGAGTAAGCCGATGGTTGTCCCGGACAGCGAGTCGAGTCGCGGCGCAAAGTCTTTTTGCGAACGTTCGACCGTATCGGTCGGATCGAGTAACATCTCGCCCATAGCATACCTCCTCTTTACTTTTTTATCTCCTTGGTTGTAATCCGGCTGCCGGCGTCAAACCCGGCCCAACCCTGGACCGCAGCGGAAAATCGTCCGGCCGTGCCGCCGGCTACGATAATAACAATGTTCTCCGCTTTAGGGAACTTCGGAAAGAGCGTGTCGTCGGTTGGGGGTTCCCGGTCTTTCTTCGGTGTGCGCAGCATGCTGACCCCAACGCCTTCACCGCCGTTGACGCCCGGACGGAGTTCGCGCAACGGCCGTCGAATCTTTTCGTACAGAAATTGGCGCAGGTCGTTCTTGGACCAGCCGTCTTGGGCAAACGTTTTGGCGTGTTCAGGGCCCACCACCAGTACGCTATCGGAGAACAGCGGGTAGTTTTTATGATTCCACAGCGCAGCCATGGTCCAGCCGAGTGACAGGGCCAATTGTTCCGCACTGCGACTGGCGTGGTCGTTGATCTGCATGGGTGAGTGACCGCCAAAGAGGGTAATCGTACTTTGGTCGGCGGGATAGCCTTTTTCCACGTGGAGGGGCTCCCACGGGCTGTCTTCTTCATTCTCTCCCACACAAAATGTGTACTGTGCCGGATGGCCCATGGTCGCCTTGGTAATCTCGTGCGGCTTGGCCCCACCGATGTTGATGATGATCAACCGTAGCGCCCGGCCTATGGTGGCATTAGCTCGAAAGCCGTGGCCAAGGGCGTTATGGCCGCAGTTGACGCCGATCTCATGGCGAATGGGTCCGTTGATAATGGCCATGGGCGTGGCCGAGAAGGTCGTGACGTTGATGCCGTGGATGCAGAATTGCTCTTCGCACATGGCCTCAACCCCGGCCAACACCACCGGGAAATACGAAGGGTGGCAGCCGGCCATGACCGCATTAATCGCAATCTTCTCGACGCTGGCCCGGCCGTAGTTGGGTCCGATTTCACCAATGATTTCCTGGGGGTCACGGTTCGTAGCCGCCAGCATGCGCGTGACGCGCTCTTCGGTCGGCGGCACGACCGGCAGGCCATCGGTGACCCCGCGCTCGTAGAGCAGTTCAACCGGGTCATCTTGAGCCTGGATACGCTGGGAGTGTAAATCAGCCACTTCTGGCATAACAATTCTCCAGACTATTTTATGGCCTGCGGATTGATTGGCGAGCCGACGGCACCGGTGATCGGCAACGGCGGTGCCACAAACATACACTCGTAGACACCGTCGTTGGCACAGTCATCGGCCAGCCCTTCCAGATCAAAGATCTCACCGACCAGCACGCCGGCATGGACAATTAAGATCATATGCAGGGGCTGAAAGATTTCCGACGTTTCATTGGGAATAACCTCGGTTCCCCAAGTGTCCGTAGCATAGCCGGCAATTTCTTTTTCACAAATCCAGGCGGCGCAATCTACGCCGAGGCCTGGGGCTGAGCCACCGCTGTATTCACCCCAGCTCCCTTCGGCTCGAACCTGACCGATCTGGCCGGTCCGAATCAGGACAATATCACCCGTCCCTACGCTGACCTTGCCCATCTCCGCGGCTCCGTCGAGGTCCGCGGGATAAATAGCCTCGCCTGGGTCGAGCCACTGCTTGCCTTTGTAACGCGGAATATCGAGCAGCACACCGCGTGTGGCGATTTTATCTTTCGCGTTTTCCATGCCGTTTTTCTTGGCGCCGGTGCTGTTGATCTCACTGGCTGCATAGCCGTTGTACATTTTGCCCTGGTACAGGATGTGGGCCAGCGCGTCCCACTGGGTGGCGCACTGGAGCGGCATGGTCACGGCGTCATCCGTGTATTGAAGATTGGGGATATGGTCTTGCGCGCCGACGCTGATATCACCGCCATCCTGGAGCATGAAGTGGATCGGGTTAAAGCGTCCGAACGAGCCGGTCTGAGGACCCTTGTCGTCAAACGGGATGGCAAGGGAGATCACCTTGCCCTGCTTGACCAGCCGGGAAGCGTCGATGAGTTTCTGCGGAGTAATATAATTGAGTGTGCCGAGCTGGTCGTCGGCTCCCCATTTACCCCAATTCTTGTATTGCTCGGCCAGCGCCTTGACATCGTCCATCGAGAATTGTTTTGCCATAATCGTTCTCCTTCCGGATTTTTTGTCTTTCATATCCTCGGCCCGCCCGTCAACAGCAGAGAAAAACTAGATTGGATGTATAAGGATATTGCCTCAGGCTTTGCTCAGCGGCCGAGGCGGTCACCAGGCTTGAGGTCGTGGCCGGCAAGGAAGGCGGCTATAGGCAGGGCTTTTTTGCCTTCGAGTTGCACGCGGTCGAGGGTGAGGCTGCCTTGGCCGGTGGCAACGGTGAGCGCTTTGTCTTGCCGGTTGATGATGGCGCCGGGAATGTCGGAAGCTTCGACCGTGCTCAAGTGCGCGGCCAGGATTTTCAGCCGCTTGTTTCCCAACCAGGTGAAGGAGGACGGCCAGGGATGAAAGGCGCGGATGCGGCGCTCAATGCTAACCGCACTACGGGTCCAGTCGATCTCTCCGTCTTCTTTTTTCAGCAATGGGGCGTAGGTGACAGCATCTTTATCTTGGGGCGTTGCAACGAGTTTCCCCTGTTTGAACAGAGTCATTGCTTCCACCAGCGCCTGTGCGCCAAGCGCCGCAAGGGTGTCATGGAGGCTGCCGCCCGTTTCGTCCGGTTTCAGGGCGACTGACTTCTGAAGCAGAATATCACCGGCGTCCAACTCCTCGCTCACCCGCATAATGGTGACGCCCGAGTGTGTTTCGCCGTGGGCAATGGCCCACTGCATGGGGGCGGCGCCACGATATTTGGGGAGGAGTGAGGCATGAATGTTGATGCAGCCAAAGGTCGGCAGGTCCAGAATCGTCTTGGGAAGGATCTTGCCGTAGGCGGCAACAACAATGAGGTCGGGCCGCCAGCCGTGGAGATGCTCCAGCGCCTCGGGGGTGCGAATCTTTTGCGGCTGAAAGACCGGCACGTCGTAGGCGCGGGCACAGCCCTTGACGGGTGGCGCGTGCAGGTCCAGCCGTCTTCCGGCGGGTTTGTCCGGCTGACACACCACACCGACCACTGCGTCCTCGCTCTCAAGCAAGGCTTGGAGCGCCGGTACGGCAAACTCCGGCGTCCCCATGAAGACCAGCCGTAACGATCGAGCCGGGAGGGGCGGGGAGAGCGATATGGACATCTCGGGCGGATTCCTCGCTGGCAGGAGGGATTGGGAAGAAGGGGTTGGGGTGAAGGGAACTCAGATTCCGGCAGACTCCGGATTTTTGCTCCGTTCGAGCGGACGGCCTTCGCGGATCAATTTTTTGACCCGGCGCGAGTACAGTTCGCGCTTGAGCCGACTGATCCGATCGATAAAGAGCTTGCCCGAGAGATGATCGAGTTCGTGCTGGAGACAGACGGCCAGAAGGTCTTCGGCCTGCACGGTGATTTCCTGTTGGTCCAGGGTCCAGGCTTTTACTTCGACCTTGGCGGCCCGTTTGACCTCGGCCGTATAGTCAACCACACTGAGACACCCTTCTTCCCAGACGATTGAACCTTCGCGTGCCGTAATTCTGGGGTTCACCAGTTTGAGCAGGTCTTGGCCTTTTTCTTCACGATTAATATCAATGACCACAATGCGGTCTTGCGAGCCGACCTGGGTCGCCGCCAGCCCGATACCTGGAGCGGCATACATGGTTTGGACCATATCCTCGACCAGCGTCGCCAAGCCCCCATCCATGTTTTTGACTTCGCTTGCCGCCTTTTTGAGGCGGGGGTCCGG
>WTHD01000198.1:23428-36634 GCA_011523265.1 Candidatus Binatota bacterium | reverse complement strand
GCAAATTCCTCGGCCTGTCGGGTCTGTTCAACCTTCTGTAAAAAGAGGGAAGCCGTCGCCTCGACCTGTTGTCCGTCTCGTCCCTCGAAGCGGATATTAATCAGACGGGTGAAAGGGGGATAGCCAAGCTGTTTACGATAGCGCTGCTCTTGAGCGGCAAAGCGGGTGAAGTCATGCCGGGCGGCGCATTGTATGCTGTAATGCCTCGGGGCGTATGTCTGAATAATCACGGTTCCAAGGTCTTGCCCACGTCCGGCCCGACCCGCCACTTGGGTGAGTAATTGAAAAGTTCGTTCCGCGGCCCGGAAGTCCGGCCGGTTGAGCGTCACATCGGCCAGAATCACACCAACGAGCGTCACGCCTGGAACATCGTGCCCCTTGGCGACCATTTGCGTTCCGATTAACACGTCGAACTCGTGCGCACGCCACGCCCGCAGCACGCGATCAAGCGCTCCGCGGCGCTTCACGGTGTCGCGGTCCAGCCGGGCAATACGGACCTCAGGCAGCAGATGTTTCAGGGCATCCTCGACCTGTTCTGTCCCGATTCCACCCCCGTCGAGCGCGGGTTCTTTGCAGCTCGGGCAGATCTCTATGCTGCGCCGGGTAAAACCACAGTAATGACAGCACAATACCTTTCGCTGGAGATGAAACGTCAGGCTGACGCTACAGTGCGGGCACGAGAGCGTCTCGCCACACAGGCGGCATTGCAGGTAATTCGCATACCCGCGCCGATTCAGAAATAAGACGCTTTGCTTGCCGGCTTGATAGTTCGCCCGCAGCGCGTGTTGTAGGCGGGTTGAAAAAATAGGGGCGGTTTTTCCTGAGCGGGCCTCCCGGCGGAGATCGATAATCTCAACCTTGGGTAATGGACGCGCAGCCACACGCGTTGGCAGAGTCAGGGCCGTGTAATGCTGCGTTTGACTATGGGTGTAACTTTCCAGGGATGGAGTCGCGGATCCTAAAATTACAGGACAGGACGACATTTTACCCCGTACAATAGCGATATCTCTCGCATTATAGCGTATGCCATCTTCCTGTTTATATGCTGTTTCATGTTCCTCATCGACAATAATCAAGCCTAGATTCATCAAGGGAGCGAAGACGGCCGAGCGTGCGCCGACAACAACGAATGTTTCTCGACGGGCAATCCGCTTCCACTCCTTCCAGCGTTCTTTATCGGTCATTGCGCTGTGGAGGACGGCAACGCCCCCACCAAAACGCTGCCGGACCTGAGCGACGAGTTGTTGGGTCAGGGCGATCTCCGGAACGAGGAAGAGCGCGCTTTTTTCTTGACTCACGGCATAGCAGGCCGCTCTGAGATAGACCTCGGTTTTCCCGCTCCCGGTCACACCGTTCAGCAGAAAAACGTGAAATTCTCCCTTTTTCAGGGCATTTTCCACCTCGCTTTGCGCGTTCTGTTGGGCGGATGTCAAAGAGAGCGTGTCCCATTGGACCTGCTCGCCGTCGTCCCCGGAATCATCAGCACTCTCTTCAGTGTAAGCACCTACCTCGGCTATCGACTCAGAGGATTCAGTGATAGTCCGGGGCCGGGGGAAAGACTCCACCAGACGAATCAGGTTCAGCGATTCGAGGTGTTGAAGCGTGTCTCTCGTGGCCAACCGAGGGAAACGGCGTTGCAAGGTCTTAAGGCTCGCTCTTTTCTTTTCTGTGACGTATGCCAGTAGTTCTTTCTCATCCTCTTTCAAACGGCCAACAAGAAGCTGCTTCCTCCGGTCGTCTTCCTCCGTGATCGCCGTTTTTCTGCGCCCTTTCTTTTTTGGCAATGTGACGGACACGGTGCTTTGATGACGTACTGTCCGAGGAAGAATGGTCTGCAACGCAGCTCCGGGCGCAGAAAAATAATAGTGCGCCATCCACTCCCAAATATTTTTTATGCCTTGAGTAAAAATAGGGACTTCATCCACAATATCGAGAATATCCTTTACCTTTTGAGAGGGGATGTCACCAGGATGAGAGGATCGGCCAACGATAATTCCTGTTATTTTTCGACCACTTACAGGAACAACGACGCGAACGCCCTCTTGGACTCTCGAAAGGAGGGCGTCCGGAACGCGATAAATCAATTCATTCCTTCGACTAATGGGGAGCGGAAGGGCGACAGAAACGAAGCGAGAATTCGTGGAACATTGCGCGTTAAACATTTGACAAGTTAGTTTTTGTATTGCATAGTAAGTGCTGGAAATACTTAGATTAAGACTATCATGGCTACCTTGAACGAAACTCTTGGAAGACTGGCTAGCCCTCTGACTTCTCTTATTCCATTTGAATTGGATAAAGGCTACCTCAGCCTCGACATCGGTTCAAGCTCAATCAAGATGGTCGAAGTTCGTGGGCAAGAATCACGTCTCAAGATCACGAACGCGGGGATTATCCCACTACACTCTGATGCAGTTCATAATCACTGTATTCAAGATATCGATCAGGTGTCTCAGGCGATTCGTATCCTCGTTGATGAGCATAGGGTCCGCACACAGGAAGTCGTCGCTGCTGTTCCAGGGCCGGCGGTTATTATTAAACCGGCATCCTTTCCCGCTCAGGAGCCAGCCGCATTAGAAGAGACCATATTATTCGAAGCCGGGAATTTTATTCCTGAAAGTCTCGACAACGTGAACCTTGACTATCAAGTGCTGGGCAGAGACCCGGCAACAGGCAATATTGATGTTCTGCTTGTTGCGGTCAGAAAAGATATTATCAATAGCTATCTCGCCGCTATTAGCGAAGCGGGCCTGAGCCCGACGATCATGGATGTCGATTATTTTGCCATCGAAAACATGTTTGAGACAAATTACAGCCCAGACCCAAGCGAAGTGGTGGCGTTAATCAACATCGGTGCCAGTTACTCTTCTCTGACCATCCTGAAGGGTGGGCGCTCCTCTTTTACGGGCGATATTTCTGTTGGGGGAGAACAATTCACCAACCTCTTGTCCCAGGAGTTCGGCATCGGTCGAGAGCAAGCGGAAGAAGCAAAAATTTCAGGCTTCCTGGAAGGCTATGACAAGGAAGATATCGACCGTGCCCTGTCTATCACTTCCGAGCAGTTGCTTGATGAGATCCAGCGCTCCCTGAGCTTCTTCTGGACAGCTTCCGCTGAGGAACCGATCGGCGCGGTCTATTTAAGTGGAGGCACGGCACAGTTGCCGGGCCTCGCCTCGACTATTGGGACACGCCTCCGAGTTCCGATCGAGATAGTCAATCCCTTCCGCTCATTCAATATTGGGCGTCAGGTTGATACGGAGTTTCTTGCCCAACATGCCCCCTCGCTTGCCGTGAGTGTGGGACTCGCGACCAGGAGGCCTGGAGACAAATGATCCATATTAACCTCCTGCCGATCCAAGAAGTCGCAACCACTCCTGTTCTGAGAAAAGAACTCATCATTGCAGGGATCATCCTCTGCCTTGCTTTCTCCGCAATCGCTCGTCTCCACGTGGTCCAGGCACGACAGATAGGGACGGCGCGTGCGCAGGTCATGGATCTGGAGTCCGAAATAAGACAGATTCGTAAAAAAACCGAGGAAGTACAGGAACTTATCAGGAAACAGGACCTCCTTGTGCAGAGGTTACAAGCGATTACCTCCCTCACCTCTCCGCAGCGTCGCGCTGCTTCGGTCCGTATCCTTGACGATTTAAGTCAAAGTACCCCAGATCTCTTATGGTTGACGCATTTCACCGAGGCAAAAGGAACGGCACAAATCCAAGGCGAAGCCGTAGACAATCAGACCATTGCTGCGTTTGCGCGCAACCTCTCGCTCTCTCCATATTTTGAGCGGGTGGAAATTCGGGAAACGGTTCAAGAACAGAGGGGAAGATTGAGAGAAGAGGCCGGACAGGTGAAAAAATTTCTCATTGAGGCGCTAATTCCAGCATATGGTCAGGAAGAGATGGGAGAGACAGAAGTCTAGCCCCAAGGACATGCAGTCTTATGATTGATTTCATTCTTGACCTGCCAGCAGCACAACGCCGTCTCGCATATGGGGGCGTAGGAGCGCTCATCGTCGCCGCTTACGTATTCTGGTTCTACCTGCCTCGCTCCCAAGAAATCACTGAGATACAGCACACAATTCAGGAACTTGAGGCAGAACGGACCAAATTGCACAAAATATTGGCCAACCGCGGGCATATCGAAGCCGAAAGTCGGGCAGTGGAGGCCACATTTAACCAAGCTCAGGCCCAACTGCCAGAGCAAAAGGAAATTCCCGAACTGCTCCGTCAGGTTTCTCGTCTTGGCCAGGATGCGGGCCTCGAGGTCCTCCTGTTCCGACAGCAACCCGAGCAACTCCACGATCTCTATACCGAGGTTCCGGTACAGATGTCCGTTCGGGGCGGGTACCACGATATCGCCCTGTTTTTTGATCAGGTTCGGCGTCTCGACCGGATTGTCAACGTGGCAGATGTGAGTATGAAAGAACCGCATCTCGTGGGGAATCAGGTGGCTGTCGACGCCTCGTTTTCAGCAACAACCTATCGGTTCCTCAGCGAAGAGGAGAGGGAACGGATTACCGAACAGAAAAGAGCGGCAGAGGCTCAGCCAAAAAGGAAAAGAAAGTAAGAATCATGGTGATGGGGCGTTCAACCGCTATATTCCTGTTCATTCATCTCTGGATAGGAGGGCTCTCCTTACCGGATTTCTCCGGAGCATCCATCTGGACAGCATCCGCCTGGGCAGAAGGGAGCATGGAGGCGGAGAACGCCTATTTTTACGATTCGGTTGGAAAACGCGATCCATTCCTGTCCCCGTTTCACATAGCTCCAGAACAGAACGTTGTTGCCGAGATCACAACCCCACTGCAGCGTTTTCACCTCGAGCAACTCAAATTGGTGGGCGTAGTCTGGCAAACCAGCCGGCCAAAGGCGCTGATAGAAGACGGGGACGGTCTTGGATACATCGTCGAAGCCGGCACCCGCATTGGGGCAAATGGTGGCGTTATTCGGACGATTGAGCCAGGGCGAATCGTGGTGGAAGAATACGAGACCGACTTTTCCGGAAAACGTTGGGCCCGGCAGCGGGCATTACGCCTTGCAGTTGCGGACGTCCCCCCGACGGGTGGCGAAACCAACCCGGACAGGTAGGAAACCGGTGTCCCAATAAGGATGAGGATGCGGAGCTTGTTAGACCGACACACCATAAAAATAGCAGTCCCGTTATGGGTCTGCCTGACTGCGGGGGCCTGTACTCATCAGTCGCGGAGTGTGACGGGAGGGCCTTCGACCCCGATTCCTCCCGAACCGATGACAAAGCCGGTGCCCACACCGACGTATACCGGGCCACTCCAACTCCACGAGGTCCGTGTGATTACGGATGCGGGACAACGGAATGTCATGTTTCGCTTCTCCCGTCCCCCAGAAAATCTGCATTACTTTCCCCTCAGCGCGCCGAGCCGGCTGGTTATTGATATCACCGGCCCGATCGAGGCGCTGCCTCAGGTCGCCACGTATAAGGCGGACGATCCCCAGATTGCAGCCGTCCGAGTGAGCAGTTCGGCAGGCCGTATGCGTCTCGTTGTCGAGTTGGCGCTGGATGAGACTCCTCCGGTTTCTGTTGATGCCAATGCGGCGATTCTGACGGCCCGGATCGGTCGGAAAACCAAAACGGCCGGCGCGAAGCACACAGATACCCAGATTCTTTTCATTGCCGAGAATGCAGACCTGACACAGTTAGCCCAGACTCCGGCGATTTCTTCAGAAGCGAAAGAGGAACCGGCCTTTCCGACTCCCGAATCTCGTCCATTTGTCCCTGACACGGTTCCTTCTGAAGCATCTCTTCGAGAAGAGGAAGGTGCTCTAGCGCTCGTCTCGTCCCAGCCACAGTATAGTGGGCAAAAAATCTCGCTGCATTTCAAGGATGCCGATATTCGGGATATCTTGCGCATCCTGGCCGATGTCAGTGGATTAAACATTGTTGCGACAGATGACGTGACAGGGCGGGTGACGCTTCGCTTAGTCGATGTTCCGTGGGACCAGGCCCTCGCCGTTGTCCTGCATGCGAACGGGTTGGAGCGAGCACAGTCCGGCAACGTCGTCACCATTTCAACTGCGACACGTCTGGAAGCGGAACGCACTGCACAGCTCAAGGCTCAGGAAGCGGAACAGCACCGCACGCCCCTAGAAACCGTGTACGTCAAAGTCAACTATGTCAAAGCCACAGACATTGCCGGCTTAATTGGCCGCCAGGCTGAACCCCGCGATTCCGCCGCGGCAGCCCCAAGCTCCCAGACACGCGGGGATCAAGGGAAAGGGGCACAGATTGCCCTCATGTCACCGCGAGGCACGATTGTTGCCGACGGGACCTCAAATGTCGTCATTATTCGCGATGTTCAAGAAAATATTGAGGCAGTGCAGGAACTTATCCGTAATGTCGATATTCAGACACCGCAGGTTCTGATCGAATCGTATATCGTCACCGCGAGTGAAAACATTAACCGCTCACTCGGCATTCAGTGGGGCTATCAGTACGCGGCCGGTCCGGAAACAGGGAAGCCAACCGGCCTCAATTTCCCCGGACGGATTGGGGTTGGGGGCGCCGGGAGTACGGGAACTGGCGGGATCCCTTTTATTGCCAACTTTCCTGCCCTGGCGGCCGGCGCTTCGACCTTGGACCTCTTCCTCGGCTCCATTGATGGAACCCATAGCCTCAATACGCGCCTGAGTGCGCTTGAGTCCGAAGGGAAGGCCCGCGTGGTGTCGCGTCCGCGTGTCGTCACCCTCAATAATGGCGAAGCGCTCATTACATCGCGCAGAGAAGTGCGCGTGCCGGTGACGTCCGGGAATCTGACTGTTGGCGGGGCTGGAACGACCGGAGGTGGAGAGGCGTTTGAAGAGTTCGATGTCGGTATCAGCCTCAAGGTGACCCCGCAAATCTCCTCCGATGGATTCGTGCTGCTGGATATTGAGGCAGAGAGTAGTGAGTTGGCGGATTCGAGTGTCACAACGACGGCAGATTCTTCCACCATTCCTCGCATACCGGATGTCCTTTCGCGTACAACAACTTCGCAAGTGTTGATACGCGCCGGCGCGACCTTTGTCTTAGGGGGCATCCTGCAAGACAATCTGGACCGCCGGGAAAGTGGGATTCCCTATCTGCGTCATGCTCCTGGTATTGGTTGGCTGTTTCGGGGCAGGGCTGGGCGAAGAACGAAAGATGAGCTCCTGATTTTTCTGACACCGAAGATCGTTGCCGGGGTATCGACCGCAAGTTTACCGTCGGCTCGTCAATTGTGGGAAGGTCGTTCGCCAGAGGTAGCACGTCCGTAAGGGAAGAGAGTTTGCATAGTAAGCTGTGGGGGTGTGGTTGATGTAAGTGGTGGGAGAATCGAAAAACCTAGAAGCCTGAGAATCCAGCGGTGGTGGCGTGAGAGATGTATTGGGAGAGTTCTCAGACTTGTAGGCTTCTCGCCCACGAGAAGTAAACTGTAGAGGGTGTGGTTGATGTGGGGGGGGGAATCGAAAAACCTAGAAGCCTGAGAATCCAGCGGTGGCGGCGTGGCAGATGTATTGGGAGAGTTCTCAGACTTGTAGGCTTCTCACCCATCGAAGACCTGAACAAGGAGAGTCTGTGGTGGAAATGGTAGGGACACTCGGGGGCTTGGACGCCAAGGATGGATATACTGAGGGTGTAGTGCGGTGGTGTCGAGGTTGGCCTCGAGCCTTCGAGCGTCTCTATCAGTGGGGGTACGAGGTGGATGTGGTGGTGGAAATGGAGAGACGAATATAGGGGCGGATGCATACCCCATCCGCCCCTATACAAAAAACCTAGTAAAATTGGAGGGATAGAGGACGGCTCCAAGCTTTCATCAAGAAAATTTTTTACGCCCTGGCCCGCCATAGACAACACACAGGGCACCGTTTTGGGTGGGGTGGTGGTGAAGGCGGCAATCTTTATTGCCGCCAGGGCCAGGGAGTTTTGCTTAGTGGGACATCGCCCTGAATGGGCTGCTTGGGTTGGCGCTCTTCAGGTCGCTGTCGGTGAAAGAGGTTGTGGTGGGGTTTTGGTTGGCCACGGCAAAGCTCCCTGGCTAGCACACAAGTCGTACGCTCGAACGTATGAGACATTGTAATGTCCTCCTGGCGTGGACGCAACATTATTTTTGTTGGCTTTATGGGAACAGGAAAAAGCCTGGTCGCCAGACGGCTGGCAAAACGCCTCGGCCGCAGGTTTGTTGACACGGATACCTGTATTGAGCATGAAGCAGATATGTCGATTGCTCAGATCTTTGCCATGGAGGGAGAAGCGGCCTTTCGTCAACGAGAGCGGCACGCCATAGCCCGCGCCTGTCAAGAAAAAGAGATAGTGATCGCCACGGGTGGCGGAGCCATTGTGGGTAGAGAAAACGCAAGAACCATGAAAGCGAGCGGTCCGGTCATTTGTCTGACCGCTCGTCCCGAAGTCATTCTCCAACGTGTCCAGGGTGATACCACTCGGCCGTTGCTACAGGGACCCAATCCGCTCGAAAAGATCCAACAACTACTGGCAGACAGAGCAGAAGCCTACGCCCGCGCCGATATCACTATTGATACGTCGAGCTTAGGCCCGGATGCGGTTTTAGAGGCTACCCTGACAGCCTTGACCCAAGCGGACTCGACTGTGTAGAAAAGCCGCTATGGATACGCTCACGCTGAACCTCGGGGCGCGATCCTACCCTATCCACATTGGGTCAGACATCCTCAACACCTTAGGTCAGCTCCTCAAACAGCAAAATTTCCTCACTGGCCGAGTCGGGGTGATAACGGATTCCCATGTTGGCAAACACTACCGGAATCCGGTGACCAATATTCTCGCCGCTGAGGGATTCGAGCCGGTGGTGATAGAGATTCCCGCGGGTGAAGAACATAAAAACTTGGCCTGGCTGACCTTTCTGTATGACAAGCTCGTTGAGGGGCGTATTGAGCGCAATTCGCCTTTAATCGCCCTGGGGGGAGGGGTCATCGGAGATCTCACGGGCTTTGCGGCGGCAACCTTCCGGCGTGGAGTTCCATTTATCCAAATCCCGACCACCCTCCTTGCCCAGGTTGACGCGAGTGTCGGCGGTAAGACGGCCGTCAACCATCCGGCAGGGAAGAATCTGATCGGCGCATTCTACCAGCCGCGTATGGTCTTGATCGATGTCGCAGTCCTCAAAACGCTCCCAAAGCGTGAGTTTGTGTCAGGGATAGCAGAAGTCATCAAGTATGGCGTCATTCTGAGTCCGGAACTCTTCGGGTTGCTTGAAGAAGAACTCAAAGTACTCCTGAGCGTCAATCCGGCACTTCTGACCTCAGTGGTCAAAACATGCTGTCAACTCAAGGCCCTGGTTGTGGAAGAAGACGAAACGGAAGGGGATTATCGAGCGATTCTCAATTTCGGTCACACCATGGGACATGCGATTGAAAGTGCCACCAATTACAAAAGATTTCTCCACGGGGAAGCGGTCGCGCTAGGTATGGTTTTCGCCACCCACCTGTCGCAACAACGGGGCCTGTGTCGGCCGACGGTACGTGACCGGGTGGTGCGCCTGATCAAACAGGCCGGCTTACCGCTCGACATCCCACAGGATCTTGCACAAGAGCATCTCCGGATAGGGATCGAAGCGGACAAAAAGGTCACTGCCGGAAAAGTCAAATTCGTCTGTCTGGAAGATATTGGCAAAACGCGCTTTGAGTTTTTGAGCGCGGCCGAAATTGTCGGGCATTTATATCGGTCGGCTTCCTGAGCGGGCCGGCTCAGAATTCACACGCCTTTTCTCCTTCCATCCTTTGGGTCAAAAACGTCCAGATCAACCTTCTGGCGAATGCCGGACGGGGGTGTATCATGGATACATGCCGACGATAACACGCCGCCTTGCCTTCGGTCTGCTTGCCTTATTATGGCTGCCGGTCGGTATCGCCGCGACGGCCCCGGTCCGTAGTATGCCGTGGCCTGTGGAACTGCATGCGTGGCTTTCATTAGTCGTGACGGCACCTTGCGGCCTACCGCTTGCCCTGGCCTGTCTCAGACTCCAGCGGATTGGGTATCCGGGTACGGCCTGGGCCGCCTTCGCCGTACTGGCACCTGTGACTGCGGTGGCGTCTCTGTTCGCGGGCCTGCTTGGCCCGATAGCAATCGCGATCTATGCTCTGGTCATCAGCGGACCGGCCTGGATACTGTACGCATTCTTGCGCCGCACCCGACGCTCCCGTGTACCGAGAGAGCTGCACTATTCAGGACCCTAGATTCCGAAGGCGCTTGACCGCCCTCCACCTATCTATCACAGAGGACACCCTTGAGCTTGCCGGGTAGAGTGCTGTCGGATCATGTTGTACTCACCTGCGGGCCTCGTTCTGTTGACACCCAGGAGCAGGGTTTGTAGTCTGCCACGGTGTCAGAACATAAACCCTCGCGACCGTCCACGTCTCGAAAAAGACACGCCGGTTCCCAGCGTTCCCGCTACGCCCCAAAGTCGGACAGTCAGTACAGAAAAAAGAAGTTGGTCCCAGGCTCGTCGCGTCCAAACGGGCGTACAGACGACAAGCCCGACTGGAAGCCGCCCTGTCCGCATGCGCCTCACTGTTACGGCTGCCCCTTCGTCTCCGTTCCCTACGACCAGCAGCTTGAGAGAAAACAAACCATAGTGCAGGAGGCGTTTGCCGCATTTCCAGCGCTCAGGGCGGTCAATATTCCGCTGCCCGTTGCTTCGCCCAAAAAGTTTGGCTACCGCTCCCGCGTCAAACTGGCCGTGCAGAGTGTCAAAGGGCAAATTCAGATTGGCCTGTATGTCCCTGAAACACACCAGGTTTTTGATATCTCAGCGTGTCCCGTCCACCCCAAAGAGGTCAACCGTATCGTCGCCTTTCTCAAACAGGCGATAGAACGGCTGCATATTATTCCCTATGACGAAGCGCGCGATACCGGCCAACTCCGCTATATCGACCTGCGCTATAGTTTTTGGCAGCGGAAGGCGCTCCTGCTGCTAGTCACTCGGCATATGCACTTTCCCCAGGTGCACGACTTGACCCGACAGCTTGAACGACGGTTCCCTTTTTTGAGTGGAATTGTCCAGAATATCAACGACCGGCCGGGCAATGTGATCTGGGGGAAACGCTTCCGCCCCTTGCGGGGTCGAGACTCTTTACTCGAACAGATAGGGCATGTCCGGCTCAGCATCCCGGTTGATACTTTTTCTCAGGTCAATCCACCTATGGCGCAGCGTATTTACGAAACCGCTGTCCGGTGGAGCACCATGACCGGACAGGAAATCGTTCTTGATGTGTACTGCGGAATCGGTCCTATCGCCCTGTATTGTGCCTCGCAGACCAAGTTTGTGGTCGGGATTGAGGAAAATGAACGGGCCGTGAACGTTGCAAAAGAAAACGCCCGGCGCAACGGATACCACAATACCCGTTTCTTTCATGGTGATGCAGCGCAAAAGATAGCAGAGGTCGCCATCACCCTCCCACCCATCGATAGGATTGTGCTCAACCCGCCTCGGACAGGACTGAGCCCCGAGGCGTTTTCCTCGGTCATAGGAGTGAACGCGTCCAAACTGCTCTATATCTCCTGTTCGCCCCGGACGCTTGCCCGAGACCTTGATCGTTTTTCCGAGGCTGGCTATGCCGTCGGACGGGTCCAGCCCTTCGATATGTTTCCGCAAACAGACCAGATTGAAACGCTCGCCCTTATCGAGAAGGGAGGGAAGAGTTCTGCCTAAATCGGCGCCAAGCCCAGAAGAACTGGCCAGGCGGGAGCTCTGGATTCGGGCCGAGGCGTGGAGTGCGTTTCCTGGTCTCATTCATGGTTTTTCCCGTCGCTTACCGAAAACCCCCGCAACAGCCTCAATAGGCGCTTCTTTGGGTGCTCCGGACTGTCCACTTCATACCCTCACCCAGGTTCATGGGAATACCATCGTGCCTATTGGAGGGGGGGAAGCGACATCAGCATTAGAAGCAGATGGGATGCTCACAACCGAGCAAAACGTCCTGCTTGGCATTAAGACAGCGGATTGCGTACCGATTCTCCTCATTGCCCCACAGAAAAGGGGCGAAAGAGGAAACGTGTCCTCCAACAGATACAAAAAGCTGGATACGGTTCCTCTTCTTGGCGCTCTTCACGCTGGATGGAGAGGCACGCTGAAGGCAATCGCCCTCCGAGCAGTCGAACTATGTGCCGAACAATGGGATATTGCTCCTACCCAACTTTGGGTCGCCCTGGGTCCGTCAATTGGCGGATGCTGTTATCAAGTCGGCGCTGAGATAGGAGAGCCGCTCTTTGAACGCTGGGGAGATGGACGGCCTACGACCTGGAATCGGCAGGGAGACAAGGGCTATCTCGACCTGCGGGCGATAAACCGCATGCAGTTGATTCAGGCCGGCGTCCCGCAGACGCAGATTCACAGCGTTGGACCCTGTACATTCTGCCATCCAGATGAGTTTACCTCGTACCGAAGAGAAAGAGCGCAAGCCGGTCGCCAGCTCAGCGTCATCGGCTGGCGTCCACATTAAAGAGCCCTCTGCAGGGTGTGATTAGTAATATGCGTGTTGCTGTTATTGGCGGAGGCGGGTGGGGAACCGCCCTGGCGTGTCTCTTAGACTCGGTCGGACATGAAGCTCAGGTGTGGGTCAGGCGTGAGGTCTTAGCCCGGAAAATTGAAAGAACACGAGAGAATGCGGACTATCTGCCTGGGGTGCGGCTTCCGGAGACGCTCTGCTTTACCCCAGAGTTGTCTGAGTCAGTCGTCGGCGCTGAGGTCCTTGTTATCGCTGTTCCATCCCATGCGGTCCGTCCCATTGCCTCAACGCTAGAATCTTTGTTGACGACAACACCGCTGCTAGTGAGCACGAGTAAAGGTATTGAGCAGGATTCTCTCCAAACGATGAGTGGGGTGCTCACCGAGGCCCTCCCCCCACGGTTCGCCCACAAGATCGCCGTGCTCTCAGGTCCCAGCTTTGCCGCGGAAGTCGCACGTGGACTCCCGACCGCGGTAACGGTCGCAGCTCAGGATCACGCCATTGCTCAGAGAGTCCAGACACTGTTTGCGGCTCCGACATTTCGCGTCTACACCACAACGGACATGATTGGGGCCGAGATTGGCGGTGCAGTCAAGAATGTGATTGCCTTGGCCGTCGGAGTGAGTGACGGCTTAGGCTATGGCTATAACGCGCGGGCGGCCTTAATTACGCGTGGCATGGCTGAGGTTGTCCGTTTGGCAACCCGGATGGGAGCAAATCCCCAAACGTTATC
>WTHD01000198.1:10067-23328 GCA_011523265.1 Candidatus Binatota bacterium | reverse complement strand
ACAGCACACTAGGAACGGATGAATATCGATGAAAAGGACCTATCAACCAAGCAATACCAGTCGAAAGCGCACGCACGGGTTTCTCGTTCGGATGAGGACAGCCGGGGGTCGTGCGGTTATCAAGAGGCGGCGCGCGAAAGGGCGCAAACTCCTCAGTGTACGGACACCGCCCAAGCCGGCGCGCCGCTAGCTGCTCGCACGGTCCGATACACATTTCCCAAAGCAGCACGTCTGCGTGTTCGCCGAGAATTTCTCGCTCTCCAAAGACGAGGAGAACGCCGATATAGTCGTAATTTTATTGTTATTACCTCGCCCGCTCGTACCGCTCGTCCCCGCCTTGGGGTGACAGCCTCACGGCGATATGGCAAGGCGGTCATACGAAATCAGATAAAGAGAAGGTTGCGCGAGTTTTTTCGAATCCGGCAGGCGCGGATATCCCCACCACGTGATATTCTTATTATTCCCAAATCACGCGCGCAGGAGTTATCTTTTGCCCAGATCGTTACCGAACTAGAGAGGGTGCTTCCCATTGCTCAACGCACGCAGTGAAATCTCTCGCTTTTCCGGCCCGTCATGCGCCACAGCGGTCTCCCGGCTAGGACAACTGTTAGTCGTGGGTGGACTCAAGGGCTATCGCCTCTTCATCTCTCCACTGATCGGTCCAGCATGTCGCTTCTATCCCAGTTGCTCTCAGTACGCTCTGCACGCCGTACGCAAGCATGGACCACTCCGGGGACTGATGCTCACGATTCGACGTCTCGCCAAATGCCACCCATGGCATCCGGGCGGAGTCGATCTCGTCCCCTAACTCATTGTGTGGGCATTTGAAGGTTCCATGGATAACAAGAGTCTCCTCGCTATTGTCCTCTGTATCGTCATTCTTATCGGGTATCAGTCACTGATCTCCTATCTTTACCCGCCTTCTGAACCTCTCCAGCCCCAGACTCAACAGCCCTTAGTCGGCTCGGAATCAGCCCCTCCAGCAGATCAACAGACCCCACTCCTTTCGGAGCGCCGCCGGACCGATGTTGAACAACAAGAAGAACAGGCTCCCGGTATGCCCCAGCCCGCATCAACAGCTCCGCTGACTCCCGTTGAACAGGACATAACAGTTGAGACAGACACGTATATTGCTATTTTTACTTCTATGGGCGGACGTATCAAAAGCTTCCAACTCAAACAGTATCCGGTAACGCTTAGCCCAGACAGTCCGCTATTGGAAATGGTCATCGCCGGGACCTATGGCGAGCTGCCCTTCGTCCTGAGCCTGAGCGGCAAGAATATCACTCTCAGTGATGAAACACTGCCGTATACCGTGAAGGGGGTCCCCGCAGGAAAACGGCTCTTTGTGCCGACGGGCTCTGATAAGGACCTCGTGTTCAGAGGGTCGCTGGCGAACGGGGCAACCTTTACCAAAACCTTTACTTTTTCCGGAGAAGGGTATGGCATCGGTCTCAGCGTCGATGTCACGCAGCTTCCTTTTCAGGCCTCGACCCTCTCTCTATCCTGGCTCGAAGGCTCACGCTCAGAAGGGAAATCTGCCTATTATGACGTCTACGGGCCGGTTGCGTTGCTTGGCCGGACCTTTGAATATGAAAACGCCTGGGATTGGGAAGCCGGAGACTCATACGGTCCCGGGGATGTTCGTTGGGCCGGCTTCACAAATAGTTATTTCTTGGCCGGCATGATGCCTCGGGATATTGAAACGGCCCAGCTCTTCTTTCGTGATGAAGACGAGACCCTGGAAACACGCCTCTCGACTCCCTGGAGCGGGGAGGCTGTCTCCTACACTCTGTATGTTGGTCCGAAGGATACGGAGGCCCTGAATGCGGTTGACCCGGCCTTTGACCGGGCCATCGATTTTGGCTGGTCCCACTTTATTGCCCGGCCGTTAGTCTCACTGCTGAGATTCCTGTATGGGGTGACCGGGAACTACGGCATTGCTATTATCTTGCTCACTGTCCTGGTTAAACTGGTGTTCTTCCCGCTCAGTAATAAGAGCTTCAAGTCTATGTCGGCGATGAAGAAACTCCAGCCGCAGATAGAACGACTGCGTGAGCAATATAAGGACGACCGACAAAAGCTGAACCAGGAAATGATGGAACTGTATAAGCGGTACGAAGTGAATCCGCTCGGTGGGTGTCTCCCCATGATTGTACAACTCCCGGTGTTCATCGGCCTGTATCAGGGGCTTTTGTACGCCATTGAATTAAGACAAGCTCCATTTTTCGGCTGGATTGAAGACCTGTCTCAGCCAGACCGCTTGGGCGCGCTTGCCATTCCTTTCGTTGATCCCCCGGGTATCCCGGTGCTGACCTTACTTATGGGGGGGTCGATGATCATTCAGCAGATGATGATGCCAACCACCGGAGATCCGATCCAGCAGAAGATGATGCTCTTGATGCCGGTCATCTTTACGGTGATGTTCATTAATTTTCCAGCCGGACTGGTGCTGTACTGGCTTATCAATAATGTCCTGAGTGTCGCCCAGCAGCACTGGTATACGAAAACATATGGATAGAGGAAAGACACCATGAGTGCAGTTGAAGCGGAAGGATCGACTATAGAAGCGGCGGTTGCAGCAGCCCTAACCCAACTCCAAGCAGACAGAGAGCAGGTGGAAATAGAAGTTCTCGCTCAGGCGACAAAGGGTTTCCTCGGTATTGGCGGGAGGAAGGCGCGCGTCCGAGCGACGCTGAGAAATCCTGTTTCGGTTCAGGAGCCTGCATCTGCGTCTCCGGCCAGTATTGATGCATCTCCTCAGGAGAGAGGGAGAACAGCGCGACGTCGTGCTCCTGCTGAAGAATCAGCCGTCCGGCCCGTTCCCGTTTCCAAGGAGACAGGAGAAAATGCCTGCCAGATACTCTCAGAAACTCTGCGTCTCATGGGCGTGGAGACCCCGGTCTCACTCGATGTCCGGGGGACAGAGGCTGTTATCAATCTTGCGGATACCGTCGATGGCTTACTCATTGGACGCAAGGGGCAGACGCTTGATGCCCTCGAATATCTTCTCAACCGTATGGTCGCCCGTGGAGAAGAGGAAGAGGCGCATCTCATCTTGGACGCCGAGGGCTACCGTAAACGCCGCCGCCAGAGTCTTGAAAGCCTAGCCCTCCGCTTAAGTGAGCGGGCAAAGCGGCGGCGGAAGACCGTTACCCTGAACCCGCTGAGTCCCAGAGACCGTCGCGTCGTCCATTTGGCGCTTGAAGACGATCCGCTTGTTGTGACAAAAAGTATGGGGCGTGGGTATTTCCGTCGTCTCTCTATTGTTCCCGAGGAAGCCGGCAGTCCTCGTCGGGATCGAGACCGGCGGGCGGCGCGCTCGTGACCTGTTGTGTACGAGCATGATACGATTGCCGCTATTGCGACTCCCCCAGGCCGGGGCGGGATCGCTGTCATCCGAGTCAGTGGCGCGGACGCAGAAAGAATAGTCAGACAGCTCTTTCTCCCCCGAACGTCTTGGGAAAAACTCCATTCTCACCATTTCTATCTTGGCAAGATTCAGGATCAGCCGAACGGTCGGCCAATTGATCACGCCGGCCTGATCCTGATGCGCTCCCCTCACAGCTATACTGGGGAGCACATCGCCGAGCTCCATCTCCATGGCGGCAGTTTCCTGACTCGTCGGATATTGGAAACGGTCCTCAATCAGGGGGCTCGTCCCGCCCAGCCCGGTGAGTTTACAAAACGTGCCTTTCTCAACGGTCGCCTCGATCTCGTACAGGCCGAGGCTGTGCTCGACCTCATTCACGCGAATAATGAGACGGGCTTACATCTTGCCTGGGAGGATTTATCAGGCCGCCTCTCCCAGGCGTGTTCAGCAATTCGAGACCGCCTCATTACCCAGACGGCCTACCTGGAAGCGTTTATCGATTTCCCTGAAGACGATATCCCTGAACACAGCCAACAGGAGCTTAGCTCAGCCTTCTCCTCAATTCGGAGCGATATAGAGGCCCTCGCAGCGACTTTTTCCCAAGGAAAAATCTATCGAGACGGGATCAGGACCGCTATTATTGGGAAGCCGAATGTCGGCAAGTCGAGCCTGCTCAACCTGCTGGCAGACACAGAGCGAGCCATTGTCACCCAGGTCCCTGGGACGACACGAGATGTGCTCGAGGAATCCGTGCTCGTGAACGGGATTCCCCTCGTCGTGCGGGACACCGCTGGGATTCGTCGGACAACGGATGAGATTGAGAAGATCGGCATTGAGCGTAGCCTGTCCAGCATTGAACAAGCAGAGATTATTTTAGCACTTTTCGACCTCTCCCGGCCGTTCGATGCGGACGACGCTCTCATCTGTGAAAAGATTCAAGGAAAGAAGTTTGTCCTGGTGGGGAATAAGAGCGACCTCCCTCAGAGATTTGATGTGGCTGATCTGTTATTAGACAATCTGGATACTGACGCGCCTCTTCATATAGCCGCACTGTATGGTACTGGGATGGACGACTTGAGAGACAGAATACGAGAGGTCGCTCTGGGGAAGCAGCAATCTGGAGCGGAAGGCGAAGGTCCCTATAAGGGCGTTACGATTACAAAAATACGGCATAAAGTTGCTCTTGAAAAAGCTGCGGAAAGCCTAAAGGGTGCAGAGCAGGGGTTGGCGGCAGGCCTCCCCCTTGACCTTGTTGCTGTTGATCTCCGCGCCAGCCTTGACCATATTGGTGTCATAACGGGCCAGGTCAGTAGCGAGGAGATACTCGACCGCGTGTTTCAAGATTTCTGTATCGGGAAATAGGTGAAGACCCATGGACTATGATGTTATCGTTGTTGGCGCCGGCCATGCCGGGATCGAGGCGGCACTGGCGGCGGCACGTCTTGGCAGTAAGACCCTGATGCTGACGCTGAACCTTGATCACATCGGTCAGATGTCGTGCAATCCGGCTATCGGAGGGATGGGCAAAAGCCATTTGGTGCGGGAGATCGACGCGCTTGGTGGGGAGATGGCCCGCGCCATTGATGAGACGGGCATTCAGTTCCGCGTCTTGAACACACGTAAGGGGCCGGCCGTTCGCGCGACGCGTGCGCAAGCGGACAAGGCCCTCTACCGGCAGCGTATGAAGAGAGTGGTTGAAACCACACCCAATCTCACCCTGCGCCAGGGTAGTGTGGAACGCCTCAGGGTTGAAAGAGGAAACGTGTCCTCCAATAGACATGAGATGCCGGACACGTTTCCTCTTCAGAACAGCAGAGTCAGCGGAGTGATCACTCAGATAGGTGAGTCCTTCTCAGCACAGACCGTTATTCTGACGACCGGAACCTTTCTCAAGGGCCTTATACACGTTGGCCTCAAAAATTATGCAGCGGGACGGGCGGGGGACTTTGCCGTTGAAGGGTTAAGCAGCCATCTGAGCGAGCTTGGTTTTCATATTGGTCGGCTCAAAACAGGCACCTGTCCGCGCCTAGACAAGCGAACCATCAATTATGACATTTTGGAACCGCAGTACGGAGATACCCCACCACCTGCCTTATCCTTTTCAACGGAGGCAATCACCCAGGAGCAATTGCCGTGTCATATGACGTATACGAATGAGAAAACGCACCAGATTATTGCCGCAGGACTTGATCGCTCACCCATGTATTCCGGTGTGATTGAAGGCAGAGGGCCGCGTTATTGTCCCTCGATTGAGGATAAAGTCATTCGTTTTAAGGAGAAACCCCGTCACCAGATTTTTCTCGAACCGGAAGGGCGAGACACCGTCGAAGTCTATCCAAACGGCCTTTCTACAAGTCTGCCACTGGATGTGCAGCTCGCCATGGTTCGTTCAATACAAGGGTTAGAGGACGCAGAGATCATGCGCCCCGGCTATGCCATTGAATATGACTACGCCGACCCGACCCAACTCACGCAGACTTTGGAAACCAAGCTGATATCGGGCCTCTACTTCGCCGGTCAGATTAACGGAACAACGGGCTATGAGGAGGCCGCGGCACAGGGAATAATGGCAGGAATTAACGCTACAATGAAGGTTCAAAGCGATAACCCCCTGATTTTTTCCCGAGATCAAGCCTATATCGGCGTTCTCATAGACGATTTGGTCACAAAAGGAGTAGGAGGAGAACCCTACCGGATGTTTACTTCTCGTGCTGAGCATCGGCTGTTACTCAGGGAAGACAATGCAGATGTGAGGCTGAGCGAATTAGGACGGAGAATCGGACTCATCGATGAAAGCTCGGCCGAGCGGACGCTGAGGAAAAAGGAAGAAATTGCACAGGAGGTTCAACGTCTGGAGGACACTATACTGACCCCAAACGAGGCAGTGAATACTCAATTATCGGCTTTAGGTACGGCAGAGATCAAAACGCCGACATCGCTTGCAAAATTGCTCCGCCGCCCTGAACTGTCCTTCGGAGATGTCCAGTCCATCAGCCTGCCATCCAAAAGAGGAGACGTGTCCTCCAATAGACATGAGATGCTGGACACGTTTCCTCTTTCTCCCCTCTCCGCAGGAGTTGGGGCCGAAGTGGAGATAGAGGTCAAGTATTCCGGCTACATACGCCGTCAGGAAGAAGGGGTAAACAGGGTCCGACATATGGAGGAGGCCCTTATTCCGAATGAGATTGATTACACGGATGTCCAGGGTCTCTCAAACGAAGTCAAAGAAAAACTCCTGATCTTGCGCCCCCGCTCGCTGGGTCAAGCGTCGCGTATTCCCGGGGTAACGCCCGCAGCCGTATCGTTACTAGCCATTCACCTGAAGAGGAAACGTGTCCTCCAATAGACATGAGATGCTGGACACGTTTCCTCTTTGAAACGCACGGGAGCCGCCGTGTTGGATAAAGAAGCCTGTGCTCTCCTAGAGCGGGGCGCTGAAGCGTTACAAATATCCCTTACTCCACAGTCCCTCCGCACTCTATCCCTGTATGTAGATGAACTTCAGCGCTGGACTCAGGTCTTCAATCTCGTCGGCCGGCCTGATGTAAAAACAATTATTCGAAAGCATATTCTTGACTCTCTCGCCTTTTCGCACATTCTGCCGGGGCAGGGTGTTTTTGCCGACCTTGGGAGTGGAGCCGGGTTTCCAGGATTTGTACTTGGCGTAGCCGAGCAGAAAAGAGAGATTTTTCTCATTGAGACACGAAGAAAAAGAGCAAACTTTCTGAAACAGGCTGTCAGGACAACAGGCGTAGAGAATATACGCGTGTTTGAAGGGAGAGCCGAAGAGTTCGCACTACAGGATAGGAAGCCCGCTTGGTTCGATACTGTTGTCACACGGGCGACCTGGGATATGACTCATTTTCTGACCCTCTGTCTTCCGATTGTGAAGAAAGGGGGCTATGCGGTAGCAATGCGAGGTCCCCACAGGAAAGGCGGCGGAACCGCAAGAGAAGATCACTCCCCTCATGACAGCTTCGTACAAGAGGCCATAAGTGAATACCGTCTCCCCTTTGGCGAAGGAGACAGATATGCTCTCTTTTTCAGAAAGAAATGTTTCACGTGACACATTTGTCCGTCATGTTTCACGTGACACATGGCTCAGTTCCTTCCCCAACCAACAGAAAATACACCATATTATCTATAATCTTCCCTTGTTTCCGGGAATGTGCTACTGAACCCTGTGGCCAGGACCATTTGTATAGCGAATCGGAAGGGTGGGGTTGGGAAGACCACGACTGCTATCAACCTCTCGGCTGCCATAGGCATATCTGGAGCAAAAACCCTCCTTATTGACTGTGATCCTCAGGGGAATGCCTCCAGTGGTGTAGGGGCTCGTCCTGACGAGAATGCGCCGACCGTTTATCAGCTCCTCCTCGGAGAGTGTACGCTCCAGGAAGTGGTTCAGAAGACAGCCATTGAAAAACTTGACGTTCTTCCCGCCAATCATGATCTGATAGGAGCGGAAGTTGAACTCCTCAACATCGAAGACAGAGAATATCGCCTGCGGACCCTTATTCGGCAATATGGCTCTGCCTATCGCTATATTTTTCTCGATTGTCCACCCTCGCTCGGCCTCCTCACTGTGAATTCTCTGACCGCGGCAGATAGCGTCCTCATACCTCTCCAGTGTGAGTATTACGCCCTTGAGGGGCTGCGGTCACTGATAGAGACACTCGACATCATTCGTGAGAGACTCAATCCGGACCTTGCCATTGAAGGTCTCCTGCTGACGATGTTCGACGCACGCAATCGGCTCTGCCACCAAGTCGCCGAAGAAATCCGGGAATTCTTTCCTCAGTACGTCTTTGAGTCTATTATCCCCCGCAATGTCCGGTTAAGTGAGAGTCCCAGCCACGGTCTTCCCATTCTCTTGTACGATCCCTCTTGCCGTGGTGCGAAGAGTTATATGGACCTTGCTCAGGAGATGCTCAGACGAGAGCCCGAAGAGTGGATTCGTGCGGAGAGAGATTTTGGTTCCACAACAACGGTTGCAGCAACACCAGATACTCACACAACAATGAGCGTTCGCTCGCTGGGAGAGGAAGAGGGTGGTGAAGGATGAGTGACGTTGCCGTACACGTAAAAAGGCGTTCCCTTGGCAGAGGTTTGAGCGCACTGATTCCCAAGGGGAAATCACTCGATACTCCGGCCGAGCGTCAGGTTCCCATTTCCGAAATCCGACCGAATCCCAGACAGCCGCGACGCTATTTTAATGAAGCGAAGATTGCGGAACTTTCAGAATCCATTCGCAACCAGGGTATTTTGCAACCGCTGGTGGTCAGAAAAATACCGCAGGGATATGAGTTAATCCTTGGGGAAAGACGGTTTCGAGCAGCGCAGCGCGCCCAGCTTGAGCGCGTTCCCGTTATCGTTAAGGAGGTCAGCGACGCAGAAAGTCTTGAAATGGCGCTGGTCGAAAATATTCAGCGTGAGGAACTCACCCCCATAGAAGAGGCTCTTGCTTACCGGCAGCTTATGGAGGAGTTCCATCTCACTCAAGAGCAGGTTGCGCTGCGCGTTGGCAAAAGCCGTCCGGTCGTGACCAATCTCCTGCGCGTTTTGAATCTTCCTGAGGAAATAAAAGAGAGTGTTGACAAAGGGACCCTCACGGTGGGCCATGCGCGCGCCCTGCTCGCGCTGAATACCCCAGAGCAGCAACTGGAAATGGCCCGGCGTATTATGGCAGATGGTCTTTCTGTACGCGCAACAGAAACCCTTGTCTCACAGTCCAATATTATCGAGGAGCCAGCGGTTGAATCGTCCGCTCCGGAAAAAGCGACGGTTATCCAAAGGACGGATGTGTACCTGAAGGCGGTTGAAGAAGACCTGACCCGTGCCCTGGGAACCAAGGTGAGACTCGTTTCTCGGAAGAAGGGGGGCAAGATAGAAATTGAATATTATTCCAATGACGAACTAGAGGGGCTTGTACAGCGCTTAAAAGGATGAAAAGAAAAGGAGCGCAAAGAAAGGGAAGCTGGTTTTTACTTTGAATTTCTATCGATAGGAGCCTTTTTTCGGTGCTTTCTTTCCCACCAGATTGGACTTTTATAGCCCAAATCGTTCTTTTTCTCATTGTTTGGGTCTGCTTACGCCGTTTTCTGTTCGAGCCCAACCTCGCTGTGCTCAAAACGCGGGCACAGCGGACGGAGGGGGCAATGAGAGAAGCGGTGGCGGTTAAGACAGAAGCCCAGGCCATGGACGAACAGTATCAAACCCGACTCGCTACCTCCCGGGCAGAGGCACGGCAGCGTGTCGACGCTATCTATAAAGACGCAGAAGACCAAGCGCGTTCAGTGATTGAGGCAGCACGGAAAGAAGCCGAGCAATCCATTGCCAACGTCCGAGCCAACCTCTCTGAGGATATTCAGCGCACCCGCCAAAGCCTTGAAGCGCAGGTTGGTCAATTTGCCGATGAAATAAGCGAAAAACTCCTGGAAAGACCGCTCTCCTAGTATGGTACAACGTATACTCCCCCTCCTAGGTTTCACCCTCAGCAGCCTTTTTCTCTCTCTTTCCTGTTCCGACTTGTCGTGGGCCGCAAGTAACGCGCATGGAGGTGGCTCTTCTCTCCTCACCTTAGGCTTTTTTGCCATTAATTTTCTTATTTTTGCCTTTGTCATCCGAAGATTCACCCGAGACCTTATTCTACGCAAGCTCAAAGAGCGCCACGAAACGGTCGTTCAAGCACTTGAGGAAGCAAAAAGGGCCAAGGAGGAAGCGGATACACTACGTCAAGAGTATGATACCAGGCTAGCCAACCTCGCCGCCGAGGAAGAACAGTTACGGAGTCAGGCCGTTGAGGCGGCCGAACGCGAGCGCCAGCGCCTGATGGAAGAGGCCCAACAGATGGCGGAGAGGGCGAAGACTGAGGCGCAACTGATCGCCCAACGTGAGGTTGAGGAGGCGCGGCGAATCCTTCGACAAGAAGTCGCAACACAGGCGGTCGCGATTGCGACCGAACTGATCCAAAAAAACGTGACGAGAGGTGATAACCGCCGACTCGTGGAACAATTAGTTCAAGAGGTGAGGGGTGCCGAGAACACAGGCAGCTAGACGGTATGCCAAAGCCCTCCTGAGTCTCGCGCAAGAGCAAGGAGAGGGAGAAACGGTCGGAAACCAGCTCGGTCAGGTCGCCGAGTTCTTTACCGACCCGGAATTGGCAAAAATACTTGCACTTCCGGCGCTTCCGACCAGCGTACGCCAGGACATGGTGGCCCAGTTGGTAGCCCAAGGCTCTCCACACGAGATTGTCGAGAAGTTTCTGCGCGTCCTCGCGGACAGTGACCGACTCCAGGACATTAGCGCCATTAACGAGGCATACCAACAACAGCTTGATAAAGCTTTGGGGCGGGTTCGTGCGCGGGTTCGCTCGGCGGTCGAATTGGAGGAAGAGGAAAGGCTGCTTCTTGTGAATACATTCAGCCAACTCACGGAGAAGACGGTCGAGCCAACCTTTGAGACAGATGTGACCCTCTTAGGGGGCGTTGTCGTTGAGGTGGAAGGGCGGGTGTATGATGCCAGCCTCAAAACACAGCTTGCCCGACTCGGCGATCAATTAGCACGACAGATATAAGTATCCGAAATTAAAGGATAATTTTTATAAATAATATCGTGAGAGGGACGAATGGAACTACGCGCCGCTGAGATCAGCGAAATCATCAAGCAACAGATACAAGGCTACGACCAACAAGTTGAGCAACGCGAGACAGGCACCGTCCTCTCGGCTGGAGATGGGATCGCTCGTATTCATGGTCTCGACCGGGTCGCCTCGGGGGAACTGCTCCAGTTTCCGGGCGACCTGTATGGTCTGGCGCTGAACCTTGAAGAGGACAATGTCGGTGCCGCCGTCTTTGGTGAGGTTCAGTCGATTAAAGAAGGCGACGAGGTTCGCCGCACCGGGCGCATTGCCGAGGTTCCTGTTGGCGATGCCATGCGGGGCCGCGTGGTCAACTCCTTGGGCCAACCGCTTGACGGCAAAGGCCCTATTTCAACAACGGAAACGCGTCGCATCGAAGTCAAAGCGCCGGGCATCGTCCTCCGCCAACCGGTCACAGAACCGTTGCAAACTGGGATCAAGGCGATTGATTCCATGATCCCGATTGGTCGCGGACAACGGGAGCTGATTATCGGTGACCGCCAAACCGGAAAAACCGCCATCATTATCGATACGATTATCAATCAGAAAGGCGGCGATGTTTCCTGTATCTATGTCGCCATTGGCCAGAAGCAGTCAACCATTGCTCAGGTCGTGGAGCGACTGACCCGGGCCGGAGCAATGGATTATACGACTATTGTGGTCGCGTCCGCCTCCGATGCAGCGCCGCTGCAATTTATTGCGCCTTACTCCGGGACTGCCATTGGCGAATACTTCCGCGATAACGGGCAGCACGCCCTGGTGGTCTATGACGACCTGTCAAAGCACGCCGTTGCCTATCGCCAGCTTTCCCTGTTACTGCGCCGTCCGCCCGGTCGCGAAGCCTTTCCCGGCGATGTATTCTATCTCCATTCCCGCCTGTTGGAACGCGCCGCAAAAATGAGCGATGACCAGGGCGGCGGATCGTTGACCGCCCTGCCAGTGATTGAAACCCAGGCCGGCGACGTCTCGGCCTATATTCCGACCAACGTCATTTCCATTACCGACGGACAGATCTTCCTGGAGTCAGACCTCTTCTTCTCCGGTGTACGGCCAGCGGTCAACGTTGGTATCTCGGTCTCCCGGGTGGGTGGCAACGCGCAAATCAAGGCCATGAAACAGGTCGCCGGGTCGTTACGCCTTGACCTGGCGCAGTATCGTGAGATGGCGGCCTTTGCCCAATTCGGGTCCGACCTGGATGTCGCCACGCAGCGGATGTTGGCCCGCGGCACGCGCCTGGTTGAGGTCCTCAAGCAGGGACAGTACGAGCCGCTTCCGGTCGAACGCCAAATTGCCATTATCTACGCCGGCACCAATGGCCACCTGGACGAGATCTCCGACACGATGATCGCCCAGTATGAGCCGGAACTCGCCCGCTTCATCGAGAATTCTCACCCGGACATTTACGCCGATATTCTCGCCAGGGGAGCGCTGGACGACGATCTCACCGGACGGCTGGATACTGTGATAAAGGAATTCAACGAGAGCTTTTCCGTATAGTTGAACCATGGCGACTCTGAAAGAAATCCGGAAACGCGTCTCGTCCGTCCAAAATATCCAGCAGATCACCAAGGCCATGAAGATGGTCTCAGCGGCGCGGCTGCGACGGGCGCAGGAAGCCGCGCTGGCCGCGCGACCCTACGCGGAAAAGCTGGAAGCCGTCTTACAGAACCTGGCAGCCCAAGGAGAGGAACTCGCCCACCCCTTTCTCGCCGAACGCGCGGAAAACAATACCACACTCATTGTGATGACCTCTGATCGCGGGCTGTGCGGCGGATTCAACTCTTCTTTAATCCGTGAAGCTGAAGCCTTCATGCGACAGCGTGCCGAACAAAAAGTGAGTCTGATTCTGATCGGCCGCCGCGCCTATGATCACTTTAAGCGTCGAGACGTCACCATTGCGGAGGAGCATATCAATCTGTACGGGCGGCTGTCCGCGGACCTGGCCCACGATATTGGCCGGCGGGTTGGCGAGCAGTTCCTGAGTGGAGAGACCGACAGCTTTTATGTCCTGTACGCCAAGTTTCGATCGGCTCTTGTTCAGGTCCCGACCCTGGATAAAATTCTCCCTATTGCGTCAACGCCGCAGACGGAAGACCAGGGCGCTTTGGATTATCTGTACGAACCCGCTCCACAGACCTTATTGGCCAGCCTGTTGGAACGCTATATCGACATGCTGATCTATCGGGCCATGCTGGAATCGGTGGCGAGCGAGCACGGGGCGCGGATGACGGCTATGGATAATGCGACCA
>WTHD01000198.1:0-9967 GCA_011523265.1 Candidatus Binatota bacterium | reverse complement strand
GAATCGGTGGCGAGCGAGCACGGGGCGCGGATGACGGCTATGGATAATGCGACCAGTAACGCCGTTGAGATGATAGACCGCCTGACCCTGGATATGAACCGGGCTCGTCAAGCCGGGATTACACGAGAATTATTGGAGATCGTGGCGACGGGCGAATCGTTGAAGGGGTAGAATGGGCAAACCTGCCCTCAAAAGCCATTAGCTGTTGGCGCATTTACTCATCAGGCGAGCCGAGTCGCGCGGCTGAAACACGATATGTAAAGAGAGGATGCACACCGATGAATGTTGGTCAGATTACTCAGGTCATGGGCGCGGTGGTTGACGTGGAGTTCGAGGATAGCGCCCTCCCGCCCATCTATAACGCTCTGCAGGTGACCAATCCTGCGATCAGCGACAAGGAGTGGAATCTGATTCTTGAGGTCGCGCAACACCTTGGAGAAAATACGGTCCGGTGTATTGCGATGGACAGCGCCGAAGGGCTTTCACGGGGCTTAGCCGTCCGTGATACCGGTAACGTGATTACGGTTCCGGTTGGTGGAGAGACCTTAGGGCGCATTCTCAATGTGGTCGGCGAGCCGGTCGATGAAGGGGCCTCGCTTGAGCATGTGCAGCGCTCGCCCATTCACCGGGCGGCACCGGCCTTTGTCGACCAGGCCACCGAGGTCAAAATCCTGGAGACCGGCATCAAGGTTGTCGATCTGCTCGCCCCCTACCCGTTAGGCGGAAAAGTGGGCTTGTTTGGCGGCGCCGGCGTGGGTAAGACCGTCATTCTCATGGAGTTGATTAACAATATTGCGCAGGAGCATGGGGGGTATTCCGTCTTCGGCGGAGTCGGCGAGCGGACGCGTGAGGGCAACGATCTGTGGCTGGAAATGAAAGAATCCGGCGTCATCGATAAAACCACCCTGGTCTACGGCCAGATGAATGAGCCCCCAGGCGCCCGGGCCCGTGTCGGTCTCTCGGCCCTCACCATGGCAGAGTATTTCCGGGACGAGGAAAACCGGGACGTCTTGCTCTTTATTGATAATATTTTCCGTTTTGTGCAGGCAAACTCCGAGGTGTCCACGCTCCTGGGGCGCATCCCCTCCGCGGTGGGATACCAACCGACCCTGTCAACCGATGTGGGTGATTTACAGGAGCGCATCACCTCAACCAAGAATGGCTCGATTACCTCCGTCCAGGCCATTTATGTCCCGGCGGACGATTTGACCGACCCGGCCCCCGCCACCACCTTTGCCCACCTGGATGCAACAACCGTGCTCTCCCGCCAGATTGCCGAACTGGGCATTTATCCTGCGGTGGACCCGCTTGACTCAACCTCACGTATGCTCGACCCCAACGTGCTCGGTGAAGAGCACTACACGGTCGCCCGCCAGGTCCAGGAAATCCTACAGCGCTATAAAGACTTACAGGACATTATTGCCATTCTGGGTATCGACGAGTTGTCCGAAGAAGACAAGCTCACGGTCGCCCGAGCCCGCAAAGTGCAGCGCTTCCTGTCCCAGCCTTTCCACGTTGCCGAGCAGTTCACCAATTTCCCCGGCAAATACGTGCAGGTCAAAGACACGGTGCGCAGCTTCAAGGAACTGGTAGAGGGTCAGCACGACGACCTGCCCGAGCAGGCCTTCTATATGGTTGGCACGATTGAAGAAGCCATAGAAAAAGCCAAGACATTGGCTGAATAAGCAAGACGAGCATTATGGCCGATATCCTGCGTCTACGTTTAGTCACCCCAGAGCGGCTCCTGCTTGACGAGGAGGTCGATGAAGTCACCGCGCCCGGCACAGTGGGAGAGTTTGGCGTGTTTCCCGACCACGCCACGTTTCTGTCTTCGCTCCAGCCTGGGCGCTTGTCCTATAAACAAAACGGACAAACCCGGTCATTAGCGGTCAGCGACGGCTTCGCTGAGGTGGTGGACAACCTGATGACCGTCCTGTGTACAGAGGCCGCCTACGCCGACGAAATTGACGCGGCCCAAGCCCAAGAGGCGGTGCGCGAGGCAGAAGCCGCCCTCGGTAATCTTTCGCCAACCGACGCCGGCTTTGAAGACGCTCACAATACGCTCCGTCTTGCTCGGGTTCGCTTGGACGTTGCGTCCAACGGATAAACTGCTCGATTCCACTCAAACTCTGTATGGTTGACAAGGGGCCGATGGACCGACCCCTTTTTCGTTGCGGCACACGTGGTAGTATCACCCATGATGAGAGGCGTGCGGAAAAAAGACTCGCCTCTTTTCCGGTGACTCAATGACAGGCAATACTTTCGGCACCAGCTTGCGCGTCACAACCTTCGGTGAGAGCCATGGCAGGGCGGTCGGCGTGGTGGTCGATGGCTTTCCGGCTGACTTCGAGATCGATGAGGCCGGTATTCATACCGAGTTGCAGCGACGCCGGCCCGGTCAGTCCAAGCTGGTGACTCAGCGTCAGGAAAAAGAACAGTTTGAAATTTTCTCTGGCGTCTATGAAGGCAAGACAACCGGGACGCCCATGATGATCATGGTCTTCAACGAGGATACCCGCTCAAAAGACTATGCGGATATCAAAGACCTCTTTCGTCCCGGCCATGCAGATTTTACGTATTTTGCCAAATACGGCCATCGCGACTATCGCGGCGGGGGGAGGGCGTCGGCCCGCGAGTCGGTTGGTCGCGTGATTGCCGGAGCCCTGGCAAAGCAACTCCTGGCAAAATTCGGCGTAGCCATAGTTGGCGGCGTCGTCCAGGTTGGCCGCATTCGAGCGCAGCACTATGTATGGGAACAGGTTGAGCGGAATGAACTGCGCAGCGTTGACCCGGACACGGTATCGGCCATGCGCGAGGAAGTCGAACAGGCCCGGAAAGCACGGGATTCGGTTGGCGGAGTTATTGAAGTGGTCGCTACCGGCGTTCCGCCCGGTCTGGGCGAGCCGGTCTTTGGTAAGCTTGACTCCGCCATTGTGAGCGCCCTCATGTCTCTTCCCGCAGTGAAGGGCGTAGAGATTGGAGCGGGTTTTGCCGCCGCGTCCATGCGGGGTAGCGAGATGAACGATGAAATGGACGCCAGTGGCTTTCGCAGCAATAATCACGGCGGTATTCTGGGCGGTATTTCGTCTGGCGCACCTATTGTGGCCCGCGTCGTGGTGAAACCGACATCTTCGATACCCCGTGAGCAACAGACGCTCAACACGCGGTTACAACCCAGGACAATCAGCACCAAGGGCAGACACGACCCCTGTGTTGCCATTCGCGGCGTGCCAATGGCCGAGGCCATGCTGGCTCTTGTCCTCGGCGACGCCCTGCTCCAGGACCTGGCGACCCGAGGGGCCAGAGAGCCGTACTCTCCGCGTCCCTATCTCAAGCTCGGGAAATCCTAGTTCCTTCTGCTTAGAGACTCAGCGCCGATACGCTATTCTCCGCTGTATGAGTCTCCTCAACGCCATGCGTCCGTTTATTCATATGCTTCTCCATTTCGTTGTTCCGGCGCTGGTCGCCCGGACATTCTATGGTGATCGCTGGCGGTGGGCCTTCCTGATCATGGTCGGCACGATGATCGTTGATATTGACCATCTGCTCGCCGACCCCATTTACGATCCGAATCGCTGCGGCATCGGCTTTCATCCGCTCCACTCCTACCCGGCCATTGCAGTCTATCTGCTCCTGCTCGTGATCCCTCGGGTAAACTGGCTGAGACTGGTCGCCCTGGGACTGGTCATTCACATGTTTCTGGATGGGGTGGACTGCCTCTGGATACGGCTCGAATAGATTGCCCTTGCGCGGGCGCTGTTTCTCATTTATGCCGCCTGATGGGCTATAGGCATTCGCACATTCGTCTGGAAAACTCTATGCAAAAAATTATCGAGATAAAAAATGCGACCGTCTATCGTGGTCAAACCTGCGTGTTCGAGAATTTCTCCCTCGACCTGACCGAGGGCCAAAACACGGTCATCCTTGGCCCTAATGGCGCGGGTAAATCAACCTTGCTCAAACTCCTGTCTCGCGACCTCTATCCGGTTGCCCAAGCAGAGAGCTACGTGCGTTTATATGGGCAGGAGCGCTGGGATGTGTGGGAACTGCGCTCCCGCTTTGGCCTCGTGTCCCACGATTTGCAGCAACAGTATGTCGGTAACGCCCGCGGGCTGAATATTATTTTATCGGGCTTCTATTCGAGCATAGATATCGCCTGGCACCACAGCTTTAGTGACGACGATACGGCGCGGGCGCGAAAAGTCCTGGACACTCTCGGGATCAGCGCGCTGCAAGAAAAAACCTATGCGACCATGTCTACGGGTGAGCAGCGGCGCTTTCTCCTGGGACGGGCGCTTATTAACGATCCTGAAACCCTGGTCTTGGACGAACCCACCAGCGGACTCGACCTGCAAGCGTGTTTTCAATACATAGAGACCATTCGGCATCTGATGCAGGCCGGCAAGACGGTGGCTCTGGTGACCCACCATATTCACGAAATCCCACCAGAGGTCTCACGGGTTGTCCTGCTGAAACAGGGCAAGGTTATCGCGGATGGCGAAAAGAAAGAAATACTCACCAGCCCACGGCTCAGTGCCCTGTTTGAAACACCGGTCGAGCTGGTTCAGACCAATGGCTTTTACCAGGCCCTGCCGGGCGCGACACCCCCCTCTGTCCCCCCTAACAGGGGGGATGTAGGGGGGTAAGCTGGGCCGCAGGTTGGATTTTATAGGCCCGCGCAGCCGTATCGTGGAAGAGCGCCACTCGCTCATCGTGTGAGAAGTCTTGGACGATGCGCTTAAACGAATTCCACAGCACAGTGTACGAGCACGAGGCTTTATCAACCGGGAAATTGCTCTCAAACATACAGCGGTCTACGCCGAACTGCTCAATACAGAAGAGGTAATACGGGGCGGTGGCCCGAGCAACTTCCTCCGAAGTCGGCGGTTTTTCCCACTTGTGCCAACCGAAACCACACATCGGCATGGTGACCCCACCAAGCTTGACCACCACATTCTGACAGCGTGCGAGATCGGCCATGCCCTTTTTCCAGACCTGCATGACTTCGTCCTGTTTGCCCGCGTACGGACCAATACCGAGCGGTCCGCCAATATGGTCCAGGATGATGGTTGCATCAGGAAACGCATGGGCCAGATCAACCAGGTCGGCAAGCTGGGTATGATACATCCAGGCGTCGAAACTCAGGCCAAGCTTGTGTAAACAGGCAAATCCTTGCCGGAAGGTTGCATCTAACAAAAGTCCTTCCGGCGGGTGCGTATGCGCGTTCCTGATTTTCTCGTGCGCATGCCAGCTTGTAGCGTGCCGAATCCCACGAAAACGGTTGTGGCTGGCCGCCATATGCGCCTTGAGAACCGGTTCGACCGCCGGGCCGAGAGCGAGGTTTGCCAGACTGACAATGCCGGCGGCGACCGCTGTCGGCCCATAGTTCCCACTCGCACTCTGGGCGGCGATGCCTTGCACAAATTCGGTCTCCCCGACCGGCCTCATCTCTTCGGGGCCATCCTTTCGGTACATGGACACGCACTCGACAAAAACCGTCTGAGTGATCCGATGCCCACCTCCGAGGTCTTGAAGCAACTCTTCCAGCAAGTATCGATTATTGGGATAATCCCAGAGATGATGATGGGGGTCACAAATAGGGAGGTCTGGGTCAAGCGCTTCTTCCTGGGTCAGTGTGAGCCAGGTTTCATGATCGGTTGCCATAGTGTCTCCTGTCCAAAGAATGTTTTAGCGACCCCCCTGTCTTATGCCGCGCCCTTGTCCGGCGCAATATCTATTTGAGGTGAATTGACGTATCCCCCAATAGCTATACACTTCGTGCAGATGCAAGCGTTTCGGAAGCGTATATGAAGAGATGGCAAATCTGTACGATTTTTGCGGTCGTCGCGGTCATATCTTTGTTCTCTGGAGCCGAGGCTTGGGCGAACGATGTCTATGTGCGGACCGGGGTCGGTCTCGATTGGTCTAAGGACACGCGGTTCAAGGACAAGGACTGTACGAACCACTCCCCGCCAGCCGTATACGCCTTGTATGGCTGCGGGCCAGGGAATGATGGAGCGCCCCTGAGCACACACGGCGATTTCAGCGCACCGGCCGGCTTCGAGCTTGGGCTCGGCCACGCCGTCATGCCTGCCCTACGGATTGAAGCCCTGTTTCAATACCGTCCGCGATTTACCCTCACCGGCCACGCCAACTTTTTGCAAACTACGGGCCGGCAGGAGGTCTCGGCGAGAGTGTCCTCCCTGTCCGGCATGTTTGCCGCCTATGTGGACCTGCCGCAGTTGGGTCTGCCGCGGCTCGGGCCGTTCAGCCCGTTCGTCGGTGGTGGCGCCGGTGCTTCATATATCGATATCGGCAAAACCCGCATGAAGTTCACGCGAACGCGAACTATCGTTCCGGGCGGGCACCAGGTCAATTTCGCCTGGATGCTGACGGCCGGTGTCGGTACATCGCTGACCGATAGACTGACGCTTGATCTTGCGTATCGCTACACCGATTCCGGTTCCGTTGAGACCGACGAGGGAATCGCGCGAGTCGTCAATCGGGCCGGAGATGTCCTGGTTCCGCTCAATGTGGGTCAAACACGCGCCCATCTGTCGAGCCACGGGGTGTGGGTATCCCTACGCTACGCCTTTTATACGCTCTAAGGCAGAGGAGCCTCTTGCATGGCTCACGCTTCCTGCTCTGAGGGGCTTGCTTTGGTCTGGATGGCAGACGAGTTCTGCTCGGCTTGAACAATCCACATACGGACCCACGGCAAAAGGACAAAAGCCGGCCAGGCCAGAAAAAAAGTCAGGGTGAAATACGTCGCGTAGCCGACACTTTGGGTGAGCACCCCGGAAAATCCGCCTGACAGCGACCGCCCCAGGCCAAAGAGCGCGCTCAGCAGGGCATATTGCGTAGCGGCCTGGCGTTTGTCACAGATACTCATCAGAAAAGCCAAGAATGGCGCAGTCCCCAGCCCCCCACAAAACGACTCGACAATCGAAGCGCCATACATAAGCAAGTCAGAACGGGGGAGAGCCGCGGTCACTGCGTAGAACAGGTTGGACCCCGCTTGGGCCACTCCCAATACCCACAAGGCACGAAAAAGCCCCCATTGTTTGGTGAGGCGACCGCCGAGCAACGCGCCAATAATCGTACTGACGACGCCAACCGTTCCCGGAATGATACCTATCTGGAGCGGGGTAAACTCCCGGTCTACCCAGAACGGCCGGACCATCGGCCCCAATGCCATGTCCCCAAGTTTGAAGAGCAATACAAAGAGAAGAACCGCAATCACACCGGGCCGTCGCCAAAAGCTTTTGAGCGGGTTGAGGAACCCATGGACGAGCGCCGTGGACCAGGGTTGCGTCGCTGGTACCCGTTGTGATCCCTGCGCAATCCGAGGCATGTGGCTGGAGATCAGTGCCAGGATGGCCAAGAGGACAGCCGCAGCCAGAAATGCCACCTGCCAACCGACGAGACCAGCGGCTCCAACAAACACTCCCCCGGCAATGATCAGTGCGACCCGATAGGTACTCACGCGGAGCCCATTGGCGGGTCCCATTTCTTCTTGATCCAGGAGTTCAATCGTATAGGCGTCGATAGCGATATCCTGGGTTGCCGCCAGTAGGGCAAGCGCAATCAGTCCGCCCCAGGCCAGACTGCCGGGCGCGGTCGGGTCGAGAAAGAGGAGGAGGCCCAAATCGAGAGCGAGCAAACCCTGGCAGGTCACAATCCAGCTTCGCCGCGACCCTACTACGTCGACCAGTGGAGCCCACAGAAATTTCAGCGTCCACGGCAAGCCCACCACGCTCAGCAGACCAATTTCCGTCAGACTCATCCCATGTATCCGGAAATACACCGGAAACGCGTCGAACAGGAGCCCGAAAGGAAAGCCCTCGGCAAAATACAGCAGGGCCACCCACAGCAGTTTCGTTCGGGTTGTTACGGGTTTCAGATCCACCCCAGCTTACCGACTCCGCTCTACTCCGATTTTTTCGCAGAACCGCTCAATCGGACAGACACTGCATTTGGGGGAGGTTGGATGACACAGGGTCTGTCCAAACGCGACCAGCAGGTCATTATAGCCGATCCAGAAACGCTTGGGCAGGCTTGCACGGAGGGCCATTTCCGTTTGTTCCGGGTTTTCCGTTTCAACATAGCCCCAACGATTAGAGATGCGGTGAACGTGCGTGTCCACACAGATCCCCGGTTTTTGGAAGCCCAAGGTCACAACTAGGTTGGCGGTTTTCCGGCCCACCCCCTTAAAGGTCAGGAGTTCATCTATGTCGTCAGGAACTCGTCCCGCATAGGTATCGAGTATCCGCTGTGAGACATCAAGTACGGTTTGCGCCTTGGTTTTATAAAACCCAACCGGATAAATCGCCTTCTTCACCTGAACGGGTGTCAGGGCCACCATCTTTTCAGGCGTATCCGCCAGGGCAAACAACCGCCGGGCCGCCGGGCCGGTTGTTTCATCTTTGGTCCGCAAACTCAGCAGACAGGCGATCAGCACCTGATAGGGGTCACGTGAAAACCCCGCCATTTCCGTGACAACAGGCGCGTTCCAGCCCTCGGATGCGCGACGCAGGATGCCAATAACCCGAGAAATGGTCCTATTCGTCACCACTGCTTTATCCTCCCTCTCCTCTCTGTATGGTGACAATGACGACGGGCAGGGGCAAGTGATCCTCTCGCTCAGGCACTTCTTCCTGGGTCCATTGTAATCCCGCTCGGTCAAGTTGCCGGTAGAAGTCTTGGGTATTCGTCCGTTTGGCGTCGGCAAGGATGGCCCGCCCAGCCGGGGAGAGATGCGTGGCGAGAAAACGTACCAGGGCGGGGAAGGTCGGCCGGTCGTATAAAATCTCCGCACCCAGGATGAGCGCGAAATCTGTCTCCAATATATCCTGGGTAAAGTCGAGTTGCTGCACCTCGTATTGCGCACATCCGTTTAACCGCGCGTTCTGCCGCGCAAAAGACACGGCGCCAGCTTCCTTGTCGGCAAAGGTGACCCGCCCCCCTTTTTGCGCAGCGACGATACCAGTCAACCCAAGCCCACAGCCGAGGTCGAGCACGGTCTGGTCTCGGATATCGATAAGGCTATCTATATAGCGTGCCAGGGTCAGCGCTCCGGTCCACAGGTGCGCCCAGTATGGCGGCTCCTCAGTGTCGTCGCGCAGCAGGGCCTCACGGTCGACCAGCCGCTCAAGGTCTTTGACGCGGAGCAGGGTCAGCGAGCGTGAGCCTATGACCACCTCGATAGGCTCCGAAGAGTAAACGTGCCCTCCAACACAAACAAAGCTGTTGGCACGTTGACTCTTTACCTCATATGCCAGGGCGTTCACTCAAATGCACTCAACCCGGTAATATAGCGACCGAGCGTCAGCCGGTGGATATCCTCAGTGCCTTCGTAGGTATTGACCGTCTCAAGGTTAAGGAGGTGCCGAATGACTGGATACTCATCCGTGATACCGTTCCCGCCGAGAATGTCCCGAGCGAGCCGCGTGGTGTGCAACGCGGTCGAAACATTATTCATCTTGGCCATGCTAACCTGGTCTGGCCGCATCTTGCCCGCGTCCTTGAGTCGGCCCAGCCGGTAAGCCAAAAGCTGCGCCTTGGTGATCTCGGTCAGCATGGTCACGAGTTTGGCCTGTACGAGCTGATAGCCGCCAATCGGGCGTGAGAACATCTTACGGTTTTGGGCGTAATCGACCGCGCACTCATAGCAGGCCATGGCCGCCCCGGTCGCACCCCAGGAAATCCCGTAGCGCGCCTGGGTCAGGCACATGAGCGGAGATTTGAGGCCACCGGACTTCGGCAGCAGATTGTCCTCAGGAATCCAGCAATCCTCGAAAATCAACTCCGAAGTCACAGACGCCCGAAAACTGAATTTTCCGTCAATATTTTGCCGGGTGAAGCCTGCGCGTTCTTTTTCAACCAGGAAGCCACGGATCACATCCGTGCCGTCCTCTTCGAGCTGAGCCCACACCACGGCCACATCGGAGATTGAGCCGTTGGTGAT
>WTHD01000239.1 GCA_011523265.1 Candidatus Binatota bacterium | reverse complement strand
GGCCTCGTAGTGCTGCTGAAAATCGGTGCGCAGCGGGTTTTGCCGCAAGAGCCGGCGTAGCCGGGCTCAAGACATCACTGTTGGTTGACGGACAAGCGTTGAATGGTAAACCTTGCACGTGTATGAAGTTCGCTATCAGAAACATGCGGCCCGCCAGCTCCTTCGGCTGCCGCGCGACCTTGCCCAGCGGGTCCGCGCTAGGATCGAAACGGTTGCAGCGAATCCCTATGGGAGACATCCGAACGTGAAGCGGCTGCGGGGTCGGGCTGGTGGCTTTCGGCTCCGAACAGGCGACTGGCGTGTCATCCATGTCCTTGACGACGAGCGAAGGATGCTTCTCGTGGCGAAGATTGACCGGAGAGGACAGGTGTACAGATGAACGAACGGAATGTGCAGATCATTGAGAAGGACGGCCAGCCCGAATACGCCGTCCTGCCGATTGAGGATTACCGCCGTCTGGTCGCTTCGCTGGAGGACTCCGCGTATTGCGCTGCTATTGACCGGGCGGTGAATGAGGACGCGGCTGGCGAGACCATTCCGGGCGAGGTTGTGAACGCGATCCTGGACGGCACGCCGCCCCTGCGGGCGTGGCGCCAGCACCGCGGGTTTACGTTGGATGTGCTGGCGGAGCGGACAGGCGTCTCGAAGGGGTATCTGTCACAGATCGAAAATGGTCGGAAGTCTGGGACGCTGGCGCTGTTTCGCCGGCTTGCGACTGTCCTAGACGTGACGCTGGACGACTTGGCCGGATGGAAGGGTGAAGAATCCTAGAGGGTCGGCGACTGAATTTGTTTTTTGCATCCTGTAGCGGCCATTCGTTCATAAGCCTACTCCGTCTATTCCTCTTCATCCGGGAAGATTTTCGAGCTGCAGAACGAGTCAATAACGTCCTGGGGCGTCTCGTCGAAATCCGGGGCGATCCAGATTTGCCCTTCCAGCCCTCCCGGCTTTCGTTCCTTCAGACGTGCCCGATACGGCACCAGCCGCAGATACGGTTCGCCGGCCTCGGTGATGATGATTTCCTCACCCTCCCAGGCCAACTTGCCCAGCTTCGAGAGCTGGGACTTTGCCTCGTGCATGTTCACCTTCATGAATGCTGTCTCCAGACAGTCGAGTCTGGCAAGGGGCGTCCGCTCCGTCAACGATGAGGACGGTGGTGGTGCGGACCGTTCACAATTTCAGGCTACGGCAGTCCCGAGCAATAGTCGTCCCTGATCGTGGTCTGTCTCAATTGCCTTCGGCGGCGTCTTAACAAAGCCTGGTACTGTCTGAATCTGTCCTTTCGAGGATAGATGCTAACGTGAGAGTCTTTTACGTGTCGTGAAAATTCGCAAACCGGCATGAAAACGTCGGCGTACAACTGCCTCAGGCTCTTAGCGGGACGGGCGTGCCCGCCGGATGATGGACCGCTACTGCCTGACCGCTAAGCTCTGGCTTTTCAGACCTGGCACCTTTTGCAGTTCATTGTCATTCGTCACCAGAACAGCCTGATGACACAGGGCGGTGGCAGCGATAATTGCGTCCGGCAGCTTGAGTCTTGATTGTCGCCGTAAGCGAATAGCTTCTTCTTTGATATCCTGATCAATCCCGTAGACGGCTACTCTGGCGAGCGTGGAACGGAGCAAAATTTCTTCCGCTGAAGTCAGGGCTGGAAAAGAAAGCAATTCGATTTCAGTAATGACTGAACAGATAATTTCTCCACGAGGTAGCAATTCCGCCAGGCGATCATTGACACGCAGGATGAATATATTGGTGTCTATGACAAAACGTTCGGAGTTCATTTGTCCCAACTTCGGTCCCATGAGGCTCGAAGCTCTCGTTGAAACGACACTGGATCATCAATCCCACGGAAGGCCCGAATCTTGCCGACGATATCCGACAGAATATCTGCATCTTCTGTTTGCTCTTGTTCCTGTTCTTGCAAATACACAGAAACACGGGCCTTACGCCCAAATGCCTCACGAAAGTCCGGCGGAAGTTTTCCATCCGCAGCAATGACGATTTCTTTCTCAATCAATTTCATACGGCCTCCCAAACTTATCCCTTCCAAATTCTTCCTGTCGGCAAGCAGTGGACAGTCAGGAGGCATGAGCCAAAGAGGAGGCTGGCTGGATATGAGCCGTCAGTCTTTTCTTGTCCTTGGCGAGGCCGCGGAAGTCACACTCGACCTGGAGTCCGTGCCAGAACTCGTCAGATTGGCCGAAGAAAGCGCCGAAGCGAATGGACATGGCGGGCGTAATCGACCGTTTGCCGAGAACGATCTCATTGATTGCCCGTGGGGCAACGCCGATCGCACGGGCCATAGCGTTTTGTGAAATCCCCATCGGCTTGAGGTATTCCTCCAGAAGAATTTCACCAGGAGTAATAGGATTTTTCATATCTATACCATATAACGTTATACGGGACTGTCAATGATAATCAACGATGGCGACTCGTGCCGGTCCGTACTCTGTCCACTGAAAGACAATACGCCACTGATCGTTGATGCGAATAGAATGAAAACCCGCCAGGTCGCCCCATAGGCTTTCCAAACGGTTTCCTGGCGGAACGGCTAAGTCATTCAAGGTGCGCGCCTGATTCATTTGAATGAGCTTTCTCAGTGCGACCCGTGAGACCGCCGCAAAGCGGCGGCTCGTTTCTGAATGGAATAATTCTTCGGTTGCTTTGTCAGCGAAGGATTGGATCATGAGGATCTGGTGTTTTCAGGTATCCAGGCCACGTCTCCGCAAGCCCCAAAGATCGCGTCAAGCCCTTCACCGATTCAACCCTGCTTTGAATAAATGGTGATCCCGAAGGTGTCGATGTGGCGTCTGAGGGGAGCGGAGGTGATGCTGTCGTAGGCTCTGAGGTCGCAGGTCTGCGGAATGGCGAGGTCTTCCAGGTCAAGGGCCAGCCGCCCGAGGCGGGCGTCGTCTACGATGCCTCTCGTGGCCAAATCAATGTCGGAACGCGGGGTCGCCCTACCGGTAGCGCGTGACCCGAACAGCCTGACCTCCGTCAGTTCGGGATAGGTGACGAAGACACGGGTCAGCATGTCCATGACGGCGGGCGGCAGGTCCGGCGCTCTCATTGTTCCATCGCCTCCAGGCTCAGGCGCTCGTAGAGTTCTCCAAGAATTGCGAGATAGCGGTGCTGGATTCTGTCGATGACCGCATCGAATGTGGCGAAGTCATAGGTATGCGACATGAGATTGCGGTCGGTGAGCATGGCGATCCAGGTATCGCCGTCCTGAATCAGCTTGGCATGAAAAGCCTGGCGTATGACCTGCCGCGGGGTCACCGTCGGCAGGACAATTCCGTCGTGCTCCAGGCGATCCTTGAGCAGGTTCCAGGCTAGAGCACTTTCGAGGAATGCTGAGGCATCGGGGCGGGCTTTGCAAGCGGGCCGAGGTGTGAGAAGCTCGGGGGCCATTCACACGGGGGAGGACAGCGATGAGTCGAGCGTATTCAGCCGATTTACGGGAACGGGTGTTGGCCGCTGTGGCGGCCGGCCAGTCGGCCCGCGGGGCGGCCG
>WTHD01000115.1 GCA_011523265.1 Candidatus Binatota bacterium | reverse complement strand
AAGAAAGCCCATAGCGAGCAGAACCAAGTCTGCCGGCCAGACCTTTTCTGTTCCTGACAGGGGCTTGGGAATAAACGCGCCGTTTTCGTTTTTTCCCCATTCTATCTCGACGGTGTGCAACTCTTTGACATTGCCGTGTGCGTCGCCTACAAATCGTTCCGTCTGAATCAAATAAATGCGTGGGTCCGCACCAAACCGGGCTGCTGCTTCCTCCTGTCCATAATCGACCCGCAAAATTTTGGGCCACTCCGGCCAGGGATTGTCCGGCTGCCGCTCCAAGGGAGGCTGAGGAAGAATTTCAAATTGGGTCAGCGTCTTGCATTTGTGGCGGAGTGACGTGCCAACACAGTCGGTACCGGTGTCCCCACCTCCAATAACGATCACATTTTTATCCGTCGCGGAGATATACGCTCCATCCACATGGTCCGAGTCGAGCAGGCTTTTGGTGTTCGCGTGGAGGAACTCCATGGCGAAATGGATGCCGTTGAGGTTACGGCCTTCTGCCGGCAGGTCGCGTGGTTTTGTCGCTCCCCCGCACAAGACGATGGCGTCAAAATCTTCTCGTAATTGAGCCGCCGGAATGTCGCTGCCAATGGCCGTATTCGTCACAAAGGTAACGCCCTCTTGAGCCATCAGGTCGACGCGGCGCTGTACAATGGCCTTGTCCAGCTTCATATTGGGAATGCCATACATGAGCAAGCCGCCTATACGATCGGCCCGTTCGTAGACGGTGACCGCGTGGCCAGCCTTATTGAGCTGCGCGGCACACGAGAGGCCGGCTGGACCGGAACCAACCACCGCCACCTTTTTCCCGGTCCGTTTCTCCGGTGGGTGAGGGACAACCCAGCCTTCGGCAAAGCCGCGATCAACGATGGAGCATTCAATGTTTTTGATGGTGACCGGCGGATTCGTAATCCCGAGTACGCACGATCCCTCGCACGGCGCCGGACATACCCGACCGGTGAACTCCGGAAAATTATTGGTTTTGTGCAGCCGCTCCAGCGCCTCCCGCCAGAGTCCGCGATAGACGAGGTCATTCCACTCCGGGATCAGGTTATTAATCGGACAACCCGAGGCCATACCGCTGATCAAGGTTCCAGTATGACAGAATGGGATGCCGCAATCCATGCAGCGGCCGCCTTGCTCCTGAAGCTTGCCCTCGGGAAAATGCTGGTGAAACTCCCCCCAGTCATTCACCCGCTCGGCTGGTGAACGGTCTACGGGTAACTCCCGCTCGTATTCCATGAATCCGGTAGGCTTCCCCATACGGTCTTCCTTCGTCAGTCTACATCCGGTTGCAAAGTCTTAGTTGCCGCTCACCCGTGCGGCATCATTCTTATTAGCCTCAAAAGCCGCCATGATGGCTTCATCGCCGGCTAAGCCACTACCTTTAGCCCGGCTAATCGCGTCGAGCATGCGTTGATAGTCCTTGGGCATGACTTTGACAAATTCCAGCGCCCTCGCCTCCCAGTCGTCAAGAATCCGCTGCGCTTGAGTGCTGCGGGTGTACCGGACGTGTTTTTGCAGCATGGCGCGAACGTCCTGAAGATCGCCCTCGTTGAGTCTGCCCAGGGTGACGGTTTCGAGATTACACTGGGCATGAAAGGTCGCGTTGCTGTCCAAGACGTAGGCGATTCCGCCGGACATGCCCGCGGCGAAGTTGCGGCCGGTCTCGCCCAGCACGACCACGCACCCGCCCGTCATATACTCGCAGCCATGGTCGCCGACTCCTTCGATTACGGCGCGTACACCGCTGTTGCGCACACAGAAGCGTTCCCCTGCCATGCCGCGAATATAGGCCTCCCCGTTGGTCGCCCCATAAAAGGCCACATTGCCGACAATGATGTTTTCCTCCGCGGTAAAAGTCGAACCTGTCGGAGGATACAGAACGACCTTTCCACCAGAAAGCCCCTTGGCGAAGTAGTCGTTGGCATCGCCCTCCAGTTCCAGCGTCATACCGGGTGGGACAAACGCCCCAAAACTCTGACCGGCCGACCCCTGGAAATGAAAGTGTATGGTATCTTCCGGTAGGCCCTCTCGACCGTAGCGTCGGGTGACCTCACTGCCCAGTATCGTTCCGGTGACGCGGTTGACGTTTTGAATGGGGAGTGTAGCGGACACTTTTTCTTGACGTTCCAGCGCCGGACGTGCCAGGTCAATCAGGGCCTGTTTATCCAGAGAGCGCTCAATGCCGTGGTTCTGGCCAATCTGACAGTACCGCCCGATCTCGGGACCTACCTGGGGTTGGTGCAGAATATCGGTGTAGTCCAGCCCCTTGGCTTTCCAGTGGTCTATGGCTTTATGGGCCTCGATCCTATCAGTCCGACCAATCATGTCATTCATGGTCCGAAAACCGAGTTGGGCCATATACTCACGGATTTCCTGAGCAACGAACTGCATGAAATTCACTGCGTGGACCGGGTCGCCCATGAACTTCTTACGCAAGGCAGGATTCTGGGTCGCGACGCCGACCGGACAGGTGTCGAGATGGCAGACCCGCATCATAATACAGCCTAATGAAACCAGGGCGGCTGTGGCGAAACCGAACTCTTCCGCGCCCAGCAGGGCGGCAATTATCACATCCCGTCCGGTTTTGAGCTGGCCGTCGGTTTCGACGGCAATCCGGCTGCGCAGATTGTTGAGGACCAGGGTTTGATGCGTTTCCGCCAGACCAAGCTCCCAGGGAAGACCGGCGTGCTTGATACTCGTCTGCGGCGAGGCTCCGGTCCCGCCATCGTGACCACTGATCAGCACGACATCGGCATGGCCTTTGGCAACACCGGCGGCAATCGTGCCGACCCCGACCTCGGAGACCAGCTTCACGCTGATACGCGCCTCGGTATTAGCGTTCTTTAAGTCGTGAATGAGTTGGGCCAGGTCTTCAATTGAATAGATATCGTGGTGGGGAGGCGGCGAAATCAGTCCGACGCCGGGGGTGGAGAGCCGCACCTTGGCAATCCACGGATAGACTTTCCGACCGGGCAGTTCGCCGCCTTCTCCGGGCTTCGCCCCCTGGGCCATTTTGATCTGGATTTCACGAGCCTGGGTCAGATATTCGCTGGTGACGCCAAAACGGCCCGAGGCGACCTGCTTAATCGCACTATTCCGCGAGTCACCGTTTGGGTCCGGCGTATAGCGCGCAATATCTTCGCCGCCTTCTCCCGTATTGCTTTTGCCGCCGATACGGTTCATGGCAATAGCCAGGGCTTCATGCGCCTCTTTACTGATCGAGCCATAGGACATGGCGCCGGTCTTAAAGCGGGTGGTAATGGCCTCAATCGGCTCGACCTCTTCAAGCGGGATCGGCTCAGCCGCCGGCTTCAATTCCAGCAGCCCGCGCAGCGTAGCGAGCCGCTCCGATTGGTCGTCTATGAGTCGCGTATACTCCTTAAAGGCGGCATAGTCGTTTATGCGACAAGCCTTTTGCAGCAGATGAATAGTACGCGGGTTAAAGAGGTGCAGTTCGCCGTCCTTGCGGAATTGATACTGACCGTATACCTCAAGCGTCTCTCCAC
>WTHD01000322.1 GCA_011523265.1 Candidatus Binatota bacterium | reverse complement strand
GTCCCCACATCCGTAGGGCCAGAGATCGGTTCTTGCTGTCCGACATTCAACGTGATTGAGCCTTCGCTGATCTTTTGCAGACGATAAAACTTCAAGGCGACTTCATCGTCAAAGTTGTAGACCGGCCCCCGGTCGCCCCTGGGCAACTTGGTGAGCAGCAGCCGGATATAGGAGTAACGTTTCTCCAGGTCTGAATCCTGAAACGGGATCACCTGGGCCATGAAAGCGTACAGGTTGCGGAAGGCGACCAGCTCCTTGCGAAACTCGTGCTGCACCTCTTCTTCCAGCGCCTTGAATCGTCCAACCGCAGGGTCAAGACAGGCATTCATACGGGCGTGGTCGGTGGGAGTTTGATTGGGCTTCGGTTTATAGAAGACCCGGCAGAACTCTTCGACTTCGGCCTGATAATAGACCTGACGCGCATCAAGCTTGGCCTGGAGTTCATAGAGCTGTCGCGCCTCCGCCCGCTCGCCGACGGATGCCTGCTCGTAGTAGGGCTGGAAGGCTTCACGGATTTCAGCGTGCTCGTTCACAAAGTCGAGGACAAAGGTCTCTTCCTTGCCGGCTGCCGTGCGGTTGAGCCGCGAGAGCGTTTGCACGGCCTGAATACCGGCGAGGCGCCTATCTACGTACATGGTATGCAGGAGCGGCTGGTCGAAACCGGTCTGATACTTCTCGGCGACGATCAGCACTTGATACTCGTCGGTTCCGAACCGTTCCGGTAATTCCTTTTCCTTGATGCGCTGGCCCTTTGCGTCCACGTTCATGCCGGTTTCGGTATACTCCACGCCGGGCGTGTCGGGGTCCGTAACCGCGCCGCTGAAGGCCACCAGCGTCTTGATGCCCCGATAGCCCTTGTCCGCAATGTACTGATCGAAGGCCAGCTTATACTTGACGGCATGGAGGCGGCTGGCGGCGACCACCATAGCCTTGGCCCTGCCGCCGATCTTGTGCCTGCTGAAGCGCTGGAAATGCTCGACCATGACCTCCGTTTTCTGGGCGATGTTGTGGGGGTGCAGGCTCATGAAGCGGGCCAGCGCTTGCGCGGCCTTGCGCTTGTCCACCTTGGGGTCGTCCTCAATGGATTTGATCAGGCGGTAGTAGGTTTTATAGGTCGTGTAATGCTGGAGCACGTCGAGGATGAAGCCTTCGTCAATGGCCTGCCGCATGCTGTACAAGTGGAAGGGCTGGGGTTTACCGTCTACGCCTAGCTGGCCGAAGACTTCCAGGGTCTTGTACTTGGGCGTGGCTGTGAACGCGAAAAAGCTGATGTTGGGCTGCTTTCCGCGTTTGAGCATGGTCTTGACGATCTCTTCTTCATAATCGGGAAGCCCGTGCTTGCTGCTGTATTGCTGCGCCTCTTCCCTGACGTGGGCTTCGGCCAGGACACCTCTCATCTCGGTCGCCGTCTCACCACCCTGCGAGCTGTGCGCTTCGTCAATGACGACGGCGTACTTCTTCTTGCCCAGTCCGCCCATTTTCTCAGTCGCATAGGGGAACTTCTGCAAGGTGGTAATGATGATGGGCGCGCCTTTCGACAGTGCGGCGGCGAGCTGATCCGAGTCGGTGTCGATCTTCTGAACGACCCCCTGCTTGTGCTCGAACTGGTAGATGGTGTCCTGGAGCTGCTGGTCAAGGACCACCCGGTCAGTCACGACGATCACCGAGTCGTAGACCTTTTCGTCTGTATCCGTGTGGAGCGTTGCCAAACGGTGGGCCAGCCAGGCGATGGAATTGGACTTCCCGCTGCCGGCCGAATGCTGGACAAGATAGTTGTTGCCGGTCCCGTTATCGCGCGCGTGGCGGACAATATCACGCACGCAATCGAGCTGGTGAAAGCGGGGGAAGATCATCGTTTCCTGCTTTACCCGCTTTCCATCGCGATTCTTCTCCTCAACCTGAAGATGGACGAAGCGGTGCAAGATATCGAGGAGGCTGTGCCGCTCCAAAACGCGCTCCCAAAGATAGGCGGTCTTATACCCATCGGGGTTGTCCGGGTTGCCCGCTCCACCACGACCCAGGTTGAAGGGCAGGAATTTGGTACTTTTCCCGCCGAGGCAGGTAGTCATGTGGACCTCATCGGTATCCACCGCAAAGTGGACGAGCGCCCGCTTTTTGAACTGGAAGATCAGGTCGGTCAGGTCGCGGTCGGTCTTGTACTGGTGGATGGCGTTACGCCACGTCTGGCCGGTCATGGGGTTCTTGAGTTCCAGCGTGGCGACCGGAATGCCGTTCAGCGCCAACGTCACATCGAGCGTGTTGCCGTGCCTGGGCGAATAGCGTAACTGCCGGATAACGGCGAGGTCGTTGGCTTGGTACAGCGCCTGCGTGTCGGGGTTCATCCCGCTGGCCGGCGCAAAATATGCGGCCCGGAACAGCTTACCGAAGCACTTGAAGCCATGACGCAGCACGGCGAGGCAACCTTCGTGGTCCGAATCCAGGGCCTGACACAGCGCGTCGAGCAGCGTGGCCTCGGCCCTGTCCTTCTGGATGCCTGCCAGGTACTCCCATTCCTTGGGCTGCGATTTCTTGATGAAGGCTAGAACGTCCTGGGCGAAGATGCTCCGCTCCAGGTCGAAAGCGTGACGGTCGCCCTTACGGTAGCCGCCTGTTGTGGTCAGGGAGTGTTCGATGGCGGTTTCAAAAGCGTGTTCGGTGTGTCGGCCGGGCATCAGCTTGGCTCCTTCCGAACGTCGATTTTGCCGGTGACCGCAGCAGAGATGAGAGAGGCGCGGTATTCGCGGAGGAGTTGTATTGATCTATTAACAATAGGGACAATCCGGCGCTGAAAATATACATGAGCAGAGACACGTGATTGAGTCTCCAGAGGTGGCACTGGGATAGATTCTTTCAACAGGGTGCCTGCATTAAGTGGACGATTACGGCCTGCTGCGCCTCGGGAGTGTTCGTTCAGTAAAAAGTCTCCGGTCTTCGTAGTAAAGAAGGCGAACAAATATGCCGTCTCCATCACCCTAGGTTTTCCGCGAAGAATTGGGTAGCGGTGCGTAGCTACGCAACCTTTGTCTTTTTCGCTGGTAAGGGCAACAGCACCTTCCCAAGCGAACTGGCCGCTAAGAATCAGGTCACCAGCATCTAGCCAGAAAAAGTTGGAGTCACCGAGTTCGGCACCTGTGGTTGGCTCCTTGTGAAAGATTCCTCGTCCCCAGTTGTATAATCCAACAGGGGTGTATGTATCATCGTCTTTCCTCGGAATAGGGCGAAAGATTCGATCTGCAACATGTCCTATACGCATAGTGCGGGTTGATGAATTGTGGATAGCGTCGTGGATGAGGGCAGTGCGTTTTTCTCGCAGTAGTTCGATTTGTCGCTGCTTCTTTTCGATTAGGGCGTCAATTCGTGTGGTTTCACGGTCAAGGAAGGCGGCGATAGTGCGTTGTTCGGTCAGCGAAGGACGCAGGAGCTGTACTACGCTGAGCGCGTCGCGCCCAAGCTCCATAAACGTCGAACCTCGTCCTAAAGATTCGAAGCGGTCTCAAAAACCTGTCCATTAAGCTAGAGTGGGGGTGAGGTCAAGTATA
>WTHD01000133.1 GCA_011523265.1 Candidatus Binatota bacterium | reverse complement strand
CCCTTTTCCCACCTCGAACTGCGGCTTGACCAGGGCGACCATTTCTCCCTTATCGGCGATCAGACTGATGACGTGCGGAATGACCAGGGTGAGCGAAATAAACGAGGCATCAATCACCGCCAGGCTCGGAGTCGGGGTCAATTCGTCAGGGGTGAGGCTACGGATATTCCGGCGTTCCAGGTTCACGACGCGCGGGTCCTGGCGGAGAGACCAAGCCAGTTGTCCGTAGCCGACATCAACGGCAAAGACCTTGGCTGCACCGCGCTGCAAAAGACAGTCCGTAAACCCGCCGGTTGAAGCCCCGACATCCAGGGCGGTGACTCCGGTCACGTCCAGACCAAAAGCCTTCAGCCCGCCCGCCAGTTTGTGGCCACCTCGGCTGACGTAAGGCGACCGAGTGTCGGCCTTGAGCCGCACCGCGGTCGCCGGATCAACCAAGGTACCTGGTTTGTCCGCCCGCTGCTCGCCGGCAACTACGGCACCGGCCATGATCAGCCGCCGGGCCTGTTCTCGGCTGGCAACCAGACCCCGTTCAACCAGCAGCAGATCAAGGCGCTTACGTTGACTCACGTTTCAGACGGAACGGCTCGTTCGACCACAAAACGGGCGATCTGGCGTAGCGGTTCGGCTTTGGGGCTGAATGATTGGAGGGCGCTGAGAGCCTCATCGAGCAGTTCCCGCGCGTACTGCTTGGTTTTTTTCATTCCCAGGGCGGCCGGATAGGTGGCTTTGTTGAGCTCCGCATCCCGTCCGACCCGCTTCCCCGTTTTTGCCGTGCCGCCCTCAATGTCCAGAATATCGTCCGTCACCTGAAAGGCCAGTCCAACGGCCGTTCCGTACCGGTCGAGACGGGCGTATTGTTTCGCGCTCGCCCCTCCGACCCGGGCACCAACGCGGACCGATGCCCGTAGTAAGGCCCCGGTCTTGCGGGTGTGAATATACTCAACCCGTTTGCGGGTCGGCTTTTGGTGTTCGGCTTCAATGTCCGCCACCTGTCCACCAACCATGCCGGCCATACCGGCTCCGGCCGCCACCTCCCATATGGCCTGGAGGGCCGCGGTGCGATCCTGCCCGCGTTTGAGTGCGGCCTGAGCCATGATCCGAAAGGCTTCGGTCAGCAGCCCGTCACCGGCCAAAATGGCCATGGCTTCGCCAAACACGACATGATTGGTCGGCTTCCCGCGACGTAGATCATCATCGTCCATGGCCGGCAGGTCGTCGTGCACCAACGAGTACGAGTGGATCATTTCCAGCGCGCAGGCAAAGGGCAGGATGGACTGTGGCCGCGCGCCGACGGCCTCCCCGCTGGCAAGGGCCAGAATGGGCCGAATCCGTTTCCCCCCGGAAAACAGGCTGTAGTGCATGGCCTTGCCTAAGTTCTTGGGCGGAGCCTCGTGGTCGGCCAGCAGTTGTTTGAGCGTCCGGTCAATCAGCGCACAGCGCCGCTCTAAATACTGTTCGAGTTTCACGCATCCCCTTCTTCGTCGGCCTCCAAGCTTTGGGTCTGAAAGAGACCGCTGTTATCCCGCGTTAAGACCTCGACCCGTTTTTCCACCTCAGTCAGTTTTTCTTCCAGAAAACGGACCAGCGCCACCCCCTCTTCAAATGCCTGGAGGGATTTTTCGAGCGACAGGGTCCCGCTATCGAGTTTCTCAACAACGTCTTCCAAATCCTGTAAGGCGTCTTCGAATTTTTTATCCGCGGCAATGTCCATCTATGGGGTGACCTCTTCGATGCGGGCCCGCGCCGCGCCTTGAGCAAAAGTCAAGCGCACGTGCTCTCCGGGACGGAGCGTGGCAGCATCCCGCACCACGGCATTCTCAGGGATGGTCCGCGTGAGACTATACCCCCGACCCAGAACGGCAAGGGGGCTCAGGCTGTTGAGGGTTGCGGCGAGGTCTTCGAGCCGGGCGCGGACACCCTCGTTCTTGCGCTCAAACGCCGAGTGGAGGCGGGACAGCGCCGTCCGCGTGCGCTCGCGCAGCGCGTCGATCTGGTGCTGCGGGTCACGCATACGTTCTTCCAGCCGCAGGGCTTGACGCCGCCTGTCGGTCACTGCCCGCTGCATGGCGGTGGTCAACGCCTGGGCAGTACCCGCAACCCGGTCAGACAGGTCAGTCCATACCGGCACAACCATCTCGGCCGCGGCAGTCGGCGTGGGGGCGCGGGAATCCGCTACCAGGTCGGCAATGCTCAGGTCGATCTCATGGCCGACCGCGGCGATAACAGGCCGCTCAGAGTCGGCGATCGCACGGGCCACCACCTCTTCATTAAAGGCGTAGAGATCCTCACGCGAACCGCCACCGCGCCCGACAATAATCACCTCGACCTGCCCGTGTTCGTTCAGGTCGTTGATACCCGCAGCAATTTCAACACCGGCCCCGGCGCCCTGTACCTTGGTGGGCCGAACGACGACCTGTGTATACGGACAGCGTCCGTGCAGAATGGTCAGAATATCCTGAATAGCCGCCCCCCCAAGGGCGGTGACGACGCCGACCCGACGGGGGAAGAACGGCAGGGGACGTTTGCGTTCCGGGGCAAAGAGACCCTCGGCGGCGAGTTTGGCCTTGAGCTGCTCCAGGGCCAATTGTTGCCCACCCAGCCCGCGCGGTTCCATACTGGCCGCATAGACCTGCAAATCGCCCCGGGCGGAATACAGGCTGACCCGGCCCTTGATCAGGACCTCCAGACCGTCCTCGGGCCGAAAGCGGAGCAACCGGGCATAGCCGCGAAACATCACGCCACGCAACTGGCTGGTATCATCCTTAAGGGTGAAATAGATATGCCCGGAGGCAGGGGTACGCAGGCCGGAGAGTTCGCCAACAACCCAGATGTCATCAAAATCAGCCTCAAGCCGGCCTTGAATCAGGCTTGCCAGGTCGGTGACGGACAGCGCACGCGAGGAGCCGGGGACAAAGGCAGAGGTCGTCATAGGAGCCGCTCAAGCACCCACCCTAGCTTTTTGCCTCAGCGACCGTTGTCTGAAAGACCTTCCACGACTTGAGCAATTCAAGCGCCCGGTCAAGCTGCGGGTCTTTGCCCAGTTCCCCTTCCTTAATATCAATCTCGGGCAGGGCCTGGGGTGCTGCCTCAGCATCGGCAGGACTGTCGCCCTCTGTCCCGCTCGGAGTATTGCTGATATTGCCAAAGTGTCCGCTTAGATTCTCTTCACGCACCCCGTGGCGTCGCCGGGCTGCGGCATAGGCTTCGGGCAGGTTTTCCAGTTCAATATCGGGGACAATGCCCTTCACCTGGATCGACCGCCCGTTCGGCGTGAAATACATGGCGGTGGTCAGCCGCAGAGCCGCCCCCCCATCGACCGGTAAAATCGTCTGCACCGAGCCTTTGCCAAAAGTCTTGGTTCCCAGCACCACTGCGCGGCCATGATCCTGGACCGCACCAGCGACGATCTCGGAGGCGCTGGCACTGCCGCCATTGACCAGCACAACCATCGGGATGTCCGTATATCCTCCGGGATGGGCGAAATACTTTTGCTGCTGGCTTTCGAGCCGGCCTTCGGTATACACGATCATGCCGGAACTCAAAAAGAGATCGGAGACTTTGACCGCCTGGCTGAGCAGCCCGCCGGGATTATTGCGCAGGTCCAGCACCATGCCCTGGAGTTGACCATTTTCCTGGCCGAGCTTTTGCAGCGCGGCGTCCAGGTCATGACTGGTTTGGTCTTGAAACTGGGTAACCCGGATATAGGCATAGCCGTCTTCCAGGGTTTTTGATTTCACACTGCGAATCTTGATCACTTCGCGCACAAGGGGCACATCAATCAGCCGGGGCACGCCTTCACGGCGGACCGAGATCGTAATCTCGGTTCCCTGCTTGCCCCGCATCTTTTTCACCGCCTGGATGAGCGACATGTCTTTTGTCAGCTCATCGTTGATCTTGATGATCTGGTCCCCGGCCTGGACCCCCGCACGATAGGCGGGCGTATCCTCGATGGGCGAAACAACCGTCAGAATGCCGTCTCGGAGGGTGATCTCAATGCCCAGGCCACCGAAACTGCCCTCCGTATCAACCTGGAGTTCCTTATAGGAATCGGGTGTCAAATAGGCACTGTGCGGGTCCAACGCACCGAGCATGCCGTTAATCGCCCCCTCAATGAGAGCTTGTGTCTCTGTTTCCTCAACGTAGTTTTTGCGAACGATAGCCAAGACGTTGGTAAACGCCTCAAGGTCTTCATAGGTGCTGCGGTCAACGGCTGAAACAAGATTGAGCCCATATCCTCCAAACAGAACCACGCTGAGCCCAATACCACCAGCAACCAATCCGATCAGGATTCGCCGCCGCTTTCTGTGCATCATTCTCTTCCCCTGCTATCTGCCATACGCTCGGCTTTGTGCGATATCACGATTGCCCACTATAACACACTTCACGCGCTCCGATATGGGCGGGCCTGCTCTCCGGGCTTGTCTTCCTCACCCTGCCGGGGAATAAGGAGCCATTATCCTTCTGACAGCAAGGGGGTATGAGCGCCGCGCACCGGCATTTCCGTATCGACACGCCACTCCCCCTGTTGGATCAAACGCCGGAGCGTTTCCTCGATCTGCGGCTGAGCCCAGTCATTATAGCCAATATGGTGATAGACGACCTGCCCTTGACGATCAATGACAAACGTTTCGGGATAACCGGTGACACCATATTTCCTGCCCACCTCGCCTTGGAGATCGAGCAGCACCGGAAAAGTATATCCTCCTTCTTGCAGATAGGGCTTCACCGTTACGGCTCCATCGACGTCCTGGCTCACGGCCAGCAGTACAAAGTCCTCGCCGCTGAGTTTGTGCGCGAGGGCTTCCATAGTTGGCATCTCTTGCCGACACGGACCGCACCACGTCGCCCAGACATTCAGCAGAATAACTTTTCCCTTGAGCTGAGACAGGCGGACGGCCTGACCCCTCATATCGGGCAGCAGGAAATCCGGAGCCGGTCGGGGCAGTGTGGTCTGAGAGGGCGTGGTGATCAAAATGACCACACCCAGCAGCACAACTAGGCCCACGCCCCCGAGGATAAGCCAGGATCTCATCGCGATTTCTCCAGCCTATCATGGGCAGCCGAGACGCGCCCATGCTTCCCGCTTTTGAACAGCAGGCTCGCTCCGACCAGCATCAAGCCGATGCTGATAACCTGGGCTTGAGAGAATGCTCCCCAGAGCGGAGGGTTGACCCGCACAAATTCCAGGAAAAACCGGGCAACCCCGGCCAAGAGCAAATACCCCCAAAACAGGGAGCCCGGACAATACCCAGCCGCCCGGCGGTTCCATAATACGGCCGCAATCGCAAAATACGCGGCCATCTCGTAGAGCGGCGTCGGATGGACGAACACGTCCGGCGGATAGTCCCAACCGATAATGGCATCCGGGTAGGCCATCCCCCAAGGCAGGTCGGTTGGCGGCCCCCAGTCCCCGTCACCAGCCAACTGGCAGCCAATGCGTCCGGTTCCATGGCCCAGGGCAATCGCCGGGGCAATCGCATCCATGGTCTCCCGCCAGGGCAGCTTGTAGTGCCGAATCCCCAAACTGACACCGACGATCCCGCCGATTAAGCCACCGTGCCAGACAAAGCCGGCGCCGGTAAAAAGCAACGCCCACGAATCGGCCAGAAAGGCGGACCAATTAGCCAGAATGAAGAGTAGCCGGGCGCCGAGCAGCCCCCCGATGGCAGCCCACAGGACCAGGGCCGAAGCGAGGTCTGGATTCCGGCCTTGATAGGCAAGCCCTTTGCTCAGCAACCAGGCCGCGGCCACGAAGCCCAGGGCCATCATGACCCCGTAGCTGTATATCGTGAAGGGGCCGAGTTCGAGCAGGACGGGATACATGCGGCGATTATAGCCGAGGGCCTGACCTGATGCCAGTTCGGTGGACATCTGGACGGCTCTCATCTTGTATGCACCGGAGGACTCAGCTACCTATCGCACTATCTATTACACAGGAAAACAGCATGCGGGCCGTCATCCAGCGAGTGCGCGAGGCGCAGGTCTCGGTTGAGGGGGAAATCGTCGGGCAGATCCGGCACGGCCTGCTTGTCCTGCTCGGCGTGACCACGGGGGACACCGAAGCGGAGGCAAACTTTCTGAGCGAGAAAATTATCGGGTTGCGGATTTTCTCGGACCAGGCCGGAAAATTTGCCTACTCCGTCCAGGACGTGGGCGGGTCGCTCCTGGTTGTGTCGCAATTCACGCTGTACGGCGATACACGCAAAGGTCGCCGCCCGTCGTTTACGGCCGCGGCAGAGCCGGCCACTGCCAAACCGCTGTATGAATATTTTGTCGCCTGCTGCCAGCGCCACCATATCCCGGTTGCCACGGGGCACTTCCAGGCGCATATGGCAGTCCAACTCGTGAATGACGGCCCGGTGACACTCGTTCTCGACACCGCGGAACGCGGCCCACGTCAGGGGAGCTGAGCAGCGATGCCACGAGCCGGTTTCTGGGCCATCGACCCTACCCGCAAGATACACTTTGGAAAAGATGGCTGGTGGTATGCCAACGATGAGCGTATTCAAAATCAGCGCATCAACAGACTCTTCAGCCAATGTCTCCAAAAGAATGCACAGGACGAGTATGAAATCGTGCTGGGACGTGACCGCGCGAGCGTTGAAATTGAAGACACCCCCTATGTTGTTACCCAGGTCGCCGGAGACCCGGAGCGAGGTTTTACCCTACGCCTGAACGACGAGAGCGAAGAGCGACTGTCCCCCCCCACGCTGACCATAGGCGCCAACGATGTCCTGTACTGCAAGGTCAAAGGACAAAAACACGCAGCCCGCTTTCTTCGACCGGCCTACTATCAGCTCACGCAGCATGTCCAGCCGGCGGCCACGGGTGAGGGATTTGTTTTACACATCGGTAAAACCGCCTACCCGATTCAGGTCACGGAGCCGGACTAGTCCGGTCATTCCCCCATGCACATCGTCTTTGTCGAGCCGGAGATTCCACCCAACACCGGGACAACCGCCCGGCTCTGCGCGGCCACGCAAAGCTCCCTGCACTTGGTTGGCCCATTGGGGTTTTCTCTTGAGGATCGCTATCTCAAGCGCGCCGGCCTCGATTACTGGCCGGCTGTTGACCTGCACGTGTATGGGTCGTGGAGCGCCTTCCTCGAACAGCGCCCACCCGGCCGCCTGCTGGCCTTTTCCGCGCGCGCCCAGCGGTCCTATACTACGGTTCGCTATCAGCCAGACGACCTGCTCGTTTTTGGCAGCGAGACGCGGGGTTTGTCAGAGGCAATCCGCACGGAATATGCCGAGACCCTGTACACCATTCCGATGCCGGGAGCGCAGGTGCGCAGTTTGAACTTGTCCAATGCCGCGGCGGTTGTGTTGTATGAGGCGTTGCGCCAATTGGGGCAAGTCTAGCGAGAAGCGGCTCCGGGAACCTCATTTTTCCGGAAACAGCCACTTGCTGAAAAATTGCCGATTCCGCGCAACGAGCCAATAGCCCAGTTCAATACCCCACACAAAGGGCGGCAGCCCGCCCACCCAGGCCAGGCGCGGGAACCCCACCTTCCCCAGTACGTACAGACTCGCCCGCCCAGCAGACAAAATCTTCCCGTCTGACGTGATGACGTAGGCCGAGCGTTCGCATCGTCGGGCCAGGCTGTCCGTCATCGGGGGGCGGGGCGCGTCCTGGTAGGGAACCGCCCGAATCTGGTTCGTCACGTCGCGGTGTTTGACCCAGGCAACAGCCCGCCGACACAAGCCACATGCTCCGTCCCAGAACAGCCAGATGGGTTGAGCGCCGGCCGGCTCCATTGCTCTTTACACCATCCCTATGTGTCTCAGCTCTTCCAGTATGCGTGCGCGGTGGGTGGCGTTCCAATAGACGCGCTGGCACTTCCGGCAGTGAAAAAAGGTCGATTGCGTTTGCCACACGTACACGGGCACGCGGGATTGAACCCGCTCGCGGTCAATTGTTTCCAATTCCTGGTTGCACACGCTGCACCGCCTGAGCAGGGAGGACGAGACCGTGAGCTGCAAGTCGGCGCAGACCTGCTTGAGCTGCTCCCGAAAGCGGTCGGCACGAATAAACACAAACGGCGGCATATCTCTCTGGTTCAGAAAACAGGTCCGGCGGGTCAGTAGGATACGGCCCTGGCGGCGCGCTTCACGCTTCACGCTCGCGGGTGAAACCTCGAGCATATAAACGGTATCATAGCCCAGCAGGCGCAACCATTTTGCCAAGGTGCCGACCATGCGATCGGCTAAAAAACGAGGCGGCGGCTCGGCAGGCATCCAAAGCTCCTGACCATAGTGGGGTGTGGACTGCCTAAAAACGTCCCGTGACCCGATTGCAGCCTAAAATAAGAGCCGGGGGAAGACAAGGCGGGAGAAGACAGCTCCCCTTACCTCATTGGTGGAACAGCAGACGGAACGGCAAGCAGAGGACAAGCAGTTGAAGGATAATATCAAGCAGTTCTCTGAAGTGGAAAACATTGTCGCGCTCACGTTGAGTTCTTAGGGGCACCAGTAGCATTGGTCCCTCGCTCGACGGTCGATTTCTGTTATATTGCGCCCGCTGATAATAGAGACACCCCAGACCGTAAGGACCTGATTTTCCATATATGCGTCGATATCTCACGAGTAGCCGTCCCGTCGGCGACGGTATGAGCGATCTTACAGTCAAGAAAGTCTGAGCAATGGGCGGAAAGTTTCGAGAACGAGGGGGGCGCACCTAAATGGAAGGCAGGATCACTTTTGACTTTACGGATCTCCTCCCTCAAATTGAAGCGTTCTTCGGCTTGCTTCGTGGCGATGTAGCCCCGGAAGGCATTAGTTCATTTTTTATTTTCCTTCTACTGCTTATCTTTTTCTACTTTTTGATCGTTAATGTGTTCAAAGACTGGCTATGGGCTGCCCGACCGTCGATTAAATTCTTCGAACATCTACTCCACGGTCTTACAACAGATATTCTCATCGATGAGCGCCAAAATTTGAAGCAACGAGCTAGCCAAAGCAACAACCGACTCGGCAAATTGTGGGAAGAGTTTGACGAGACCCTCGTTGTGTCCGAAGGAGAAAAGCAACTCCAGAACACCTACGACGCTGCGCATTTCTTCAATACACATAGCCTGGCACGAGGTATTACTGAAAATCGGCTTCTTGCCGCCGTTCCTGGGTTCTTGACTGCTGTAGGCGTCGTTGGCACTTTTACCGGCCTGTTTCTGGGTTTGTCCAATATCAATCCCGAGGATGTCGGCAGCATATCCCGTCTAATCCAAGGCGCCTCCATAGCTTTTAAGACCTCCGTCTGGGGTGTGACTCTCAGCCTGATATTCAGTTTTATAGAAAAACTTGTCGAACAACGCGTTAGGGCACGTATTGCTAAGCTCCAAGATCAGATCGATACGCTCTTTCCGCGCCTCAGTCCGGAGCAGACACTGGTACATGTTCACGAGGCAACTCGTCAGGCCGCTATCACTCTGGATGGTCTCTCCGAACGCATCGGCAATAAGATGCAGGAAACGGTCAGCCAGGTTGCACAGAACGTCCAAACTGCTGTTGTCGAAGGTCTTCAGCAGGTCTTGCAGCCTGCTCTGGAATCCCTTGCTCAGACTTCAAACGATCTCGCGGAACGTCAGGCACGCGGCGGAGCTGAGGCTCTTGAGAATCTCATTCGTCAATTTAGTGACGGACTCAGAGGTCAGGGTGAACAGCAGCGGAAGACGATGGAGGCGACAACAGCAGAGGTGAAAACCGCCATTAGTCAGTGGGGCGGTTCAATGACACGGTTCATGGAGACATTGGAGAAGCTGAACCAAGATATGGATGCTAGAGAGCAAACCCGTACGGAAGCGTTTGAGGAACGTTTCCAAGCATCGCAAGATGCCCTCACCCGGCATGTTGATCAATTGCAACAGCAGATAACGAGACTTCTCACTGACCATGCGAACCGAATGCAGGCCCAGACTCAAGCGCATCTCGGTGAGTGGACTAACCAAGCCGAACAGGCCTCGAACGCGATGGGGGCGGCGGTTGAGACATTTAGCGATAGTCTCAGAGGTCAAGGAGAACAGCAGCAGACTATGATGCAAGCCACAACCGCAGAGGTGAAGACTGCCATCGGCCAGTGGAGTGGTTCAATGGCCCATTTCATGGACGCTCTGGAGGCGCTGAACCAGCGCATGGACGCCAGAGAGAGCGCTCGCGCTGAATCGTTTGATGGGTATGTTCAGAAATCACAAACGGTCCTTCAACAGAGTCAGAAATTATATGAGCAGATCGAGACGATTACGCAAGGACTTCAAACGTCCGCCTCGGAAATGCGGACGGGGAGTGAACTGTTGAATAATGCCTCCGGCGGATTGAGAACGCTTTCTGAGCGGCTCCAGTCGGGAGTCAATCAACTCGATCAGACGCTCGGTCGAGTGCTGGATCAGACCCGGCGGCTTTCTGAAGAGAACGAGGTGACGGGTCGCAACATTAACCAGGTGATCGGTGTCCTTACCGGCCTCAGAGAAACATTCTCTGGCGCGGCTGACGTCATTGTAGAAGCGTCAACCGCTTCGCGCGATTTGACAAATCAACTCAAGGAGCATCAGCAGCAACTATTTGAAACTCTCAAAGATCATATTGACCAATTGCAACAGCAAGTAGCCCAGCTTCTGACGGACTATACGAACCAAGTGCAGACTCAGACTCAAGACCGTCTGAACGAGTGGACTGCGCAAACCCAACAATATACGACCGCTATGGAGGGAGCGGTCCAATCTATTGCTAGCGTCGTCGAAGAGATAGACGGCACGATTGGGAGAAGGAGATAACATCCATGTTTCAGCGCGTCTCCGGCGATGGTAGGCGGCACGTTGACGAAGAGAATCCTTACTGGATTTCGTTTTCCGATATCATGGCCGGCCTGCTGGTGATTTTCATCCTGGCGTCGGTGGTGTTTATCATTCAGCTTCAAAAAAGACGACTCGACGTTGAACAGGCGATTAGAGAATTGAGTGAGGCGAACAAAAACCGTGCCGATCTCCTCGACGAAATCAAAAAGAAGCTGGAGGAACGGGGTATCCTGGTTGAGGTGAGCGACAACAAAACCGTCCTGCGGATTCCCGACGAATACCTCTTCTTCGAGACTCGCAGCTATCGGATTCCACCGGACAAACAGGCTCCAGTGGCTGCGATTGGCAACACACTTCACAGTGCTCTGCGTCAGGGGATCAAGGATGGTCGGCATCAATTCCTCGATACGATTTTTGTGGAGGGCCATACCGACAGCAGACCTGCTCGGACCCTTGAACTCGGGAACTGGGGATTGTCCGCAAACCGAGCGATACAAGTGTGGCGCTTCTGGACAGAGGAAGGTGCCGATTCTAATGGGCTCGCAACCCTCCTGAATTTTGAAGGTAAGTTCCTTTTCTCGATCAGCGGCTATGCTGCGACGCGTCGTCTGCGAGAACCTGACGATACCGAAGAAAAGCAGCGCAAAAACCGGCGTATCGACCTGCGTTTTACGGTGAGACAACCTGTCATTGAACAATACCAGGGAGTACTGGATGTCTTTGACAATTAAACTCCCCAAATTTAGGCTCATTAGGGTAAAGTTCTCTCTGCCTGAACAGATCGGCAGGGCAGATGTGGCACATTATCAAGCCCTGTCCGACAAACTTGAGCGGCTTGCCCACACTGCCGGCACCGGCTCTGATGCCTTTCGTAAACGTAAGGAACACATCCACAACTTGTTGCATGCAGGCAAGTACGTCCAAGAGGTCGTGAAGACATACAAGGATATTCGCCCGCTAGTGGAATTGTGGCAGATATGTGACGAGTGCGTTGACCGGAATCCAATAGACCGCGCGATACTCGAACATTTTACTGCTTTACGTCGACGGCACTCGCTGCTGGTGCTGTTTGCTTTCAGCCAACTCTTTTTCGACCGCTTCGATCAGCTTGGAGACCACCAAGCATTTGCGGCATTTATCCGAGCCCAGTTTCGTCTGAACGCCGACCGGAAGTTCTCACAGACGCTCGCCCGTCTCGCCAAGAACGCTAAGATTCTCTTTGCCGTTGAAGGACCAGGGCAGGTTGTTAAGCAGGCTTGGAAAGACCGCCTCCCTTTAGAAACAGCCGCAGCCTCTTTTGGCGTTCCTATGGAGAGAGAAGGACGCTTCTTCATCCAGTGCAAGAATATTTACTACCTGGACGCTCTGAGAGGACTCCAGGTCGGACAAGATCACGAGGTTCTACGTGAATTGGTGAGGAAGGACACCTATGAAAGCGCGTATGAGAGTGGTTGGCTACTTGGTCATAAGGTAGTTCAAATCATGGTTGATAAGGCTGCCGGACACCAAGAGATGCCGGATAACTGGCTCCGGGTAATCTTATCCATTGCCGGTGACCCACGGGTAAGTACGCGCGCCTTCAATTACGTACGATGGTGGGCCAGGCTGGGAAATGAATATGTCAAGCAGGTCCGTCAGTGGCTCTCAAGGATGGATATCGAGCTGTTTCTCGAAGTCCTTGAGGACTATACAAAGCATAGTGGTGACTCTGATCTGAAACGGATGTTTCCCGCTCGTAAGCGGTTCCTCAAAGGAGTTTTCGAGAAACGACTGGTCAGAGATGCCCGGCTGTTTCTCAGCAGACGGGCTGAAGATTACGTCCGGCGTCATTACAAAAAGAATGATATCCCCGCTTATTCCCGAATGACAGGCGGCTCTATATCCGTCATCTATCTCAATATCGACGGAAAGCATGTTGTTGAAGGAACACATAACTTCTCTTTACGAATATACCAGCGGCTACCTCGGAGGAATCCTGTTGAGGACTATGACCGTAATACTTTCTCTAGCCGCGATTTAGGAAAAGGACTTTGGGAAGACTACGTATTTGAATTTGGAAACGCAGGGGTCGTTAGCATTACACATTATCCTGATCGTTGGCAGCGTGAGGCCCTCGCCGCATTTCGCAGCCTGGGAACACATATTGACCCCTCAGACGTGTTGAATCCTAAGGACTATCGAGAGTACGGACGCCGGTATGGTGTCTGACTTGGACTCCACGGATAACCCATAGTGTCCTGACAGGCGCGGGGGTTGTCCAGAAATCCAGGCATGACTGTCAGAGAGCGAATAACAGCGTTGTGGCGGGGAAATCCCCAGGACGAGGGGTTCTCGTACAAGGTGGAAAAAGAAGATGTCAGCTTTTATCTGCCCCATAACGTCTTTGTCGATTGCGAGTCTGGAAAGGGTGGCGTGTTATCGCTAACGCAATATATCCATTTCAAGATGCTCGAAGAGCAGGGACTTGCCGAGAGATTTGCGAATGGTTTTGCCTTGGAACCCGAGGCTGTGGTCAACCTTGAATCGGACCTGCGTTTGCTGTTCGGACTGCCTGACAGTTGGCCGGGCAGTTTTGAACTGAGAACACAGGGGAGCAGCTTCCACCCGGCTTTTAGTCTGAATTTACGCCTGCGGACGGCAAACGGCAGGACCGTAGGCCCATACCGCTTGGAAGACCCTTTTCTGCGCCTCAGTGAAACCGAGCGCTATCTTCCATCCCCGGCCCAATGGCTGGCTTTGAAAGCGGTTGCCGACCATCAGGTATTACCGGACGGGGCGAGGTCTGAGTATCGCAATCTGCTGGCTATTCATCATATCCAGAAAGCCGCTGAATTCGGCTGTGACATCGACTTACGTCACTTTGCCGACCTCAAGACAGTGGAACCGGAACGGGTGTCGGTTTCGATTGAGGCTCTTCCCAGCGGCGACCTTGAACTCACCCCGAATTTTGAAGGTCTTGCCTCACCCGAGCAGGTCACTAGTCGGCTGGGCCAGATTGCCCCGGAGAACGATACAATCCAGAGTTTGCGCGTTGGCGACACAATTATTTTGCTTGACGAGAAACGCTTGAAGGCAACCCAGGAGATCATTAAAAACCGCTCTATACCGGCGAAATACGCCAAACAATTCCTCGCCTCGCCAACCGCTTTCCTTGATACTACCCTCGTTGATCTTGACGTTGGCTATTCCGTCCGAGTTCGGGGTGTCGCAGAGTTCAGGCACGCCTACTTCGGTGAGACAGAAGCGTCAGGGATTGACTGGTACGGTCGGGCAGGCACGGATACGCCTCAAACCACTCTGGGGCCGGAGCAACTCGGCAGCGTGATTCAGGATTTGACGGACCTCGCCGAATTTCGGGAACGACTGCAAGATGCCATCAAGACAGGGGCCAACCAAGTTGCATTTAAGGAGCAATCGATTTCAATTGCCAACCGGGAGTCAATTGAACGCGCTCTTGACGAACTCGAACAGGAATTTCAGGCTCAAAGCGCTATTGAAAATTCCTCGAAAGAGTCGGTTCAGACCGACACCTCAGGAGAAGAAGAGGGCAGTCAGACAAAGCTTGTTGTTGATGTTCACCTCAATGATGAGCTTCTTGATATAAAGTCTCGTTACGAAAACTCAGCACCCGACAAACATCTCCATCGAGGTGAACTGTCACGGTCGGATTACAAGCGTCAACCGTTCCCTCATCAGGAGGAGGGCATTCGATGGTTAATCGGCCTCTCGCAGCGGGCACTTGAGCGTCCTGATGAAGAATCTCTATTGGGGAGCTTGTTGGCCGATGACATGGGATTGGGCAAGACCTTGATGGCTCTGATTACCCTCGGAGAGTACTATCGCCTCTGTGCTGCCCGTGGGGTCACGCAGAAGCCTATTCTAGTGGTCGCTCCGTTGTCTCTTCTTGATACCTGGAAAACAGAAGTCGAGCAGACATTTGTCACTTCTCCCTTTGTCGATATCGTGACGCTGCATGGTGATGCTGGTCTCGAGCGTTATCGTCTTCCAGGTCGGGGTATCGAAATCAGAGAGCGGGATAATCGCGCTGTTCTTGAGAATGGTGATACGGACCAACGGGTGCTCCTTTCCCTGAAAGTAGGCGAAAGATTCGGAATCGACCGCCTTGATACGCCGAGGCGATTAGTTATCACCAACTACGATACCTTGGCTAACTATCAGTTCTCACTGTGCCAGGTTGATTGGTCATTTGTCATTTTTGATGAAGCCCAGAACATCAAAAACCCCAACACTATACAGACTCGGGCCGCCAAGGGCGTAAAGGCACAGTTCAGACTGATGGTAACGGGGACGCCCGTCGAGAACCAATTAGGAGATTTCTGGTGCCTTTTCGATACCGCTGTCCCGGGCTTACTCGATAGCTATCAAGCCTTCCGTAAAACGTATGTACGCCCGTTACTCAGAGCCGGTGAGGCGTTACCGAGGGTTCGACAGGAGATTGGTAAACAACTCCGCGAGAATGTTGGCGCACTCATGCTCAGGCGCATCAAAGAAGATCACCTGGAGGGACTACCTGATAAAAAAATATATGTTGGGACCAGAAATACTCCCGGAAACCAAATATATCTGTCGAGTATGGACTGTACTATGTCTGGCTCTCAGCTCGATACATACAATGCGGTTATCGAGGATACCGTCCAGGGAATGACTGAAGAGAATGGAGCGGGCCTTTTCCTGACTGGATTACAACGTTTGCGCGACATTTCCCTGCATCCAGGATTGCTTGGTGGAGCGTCACTTCCCCTGCTAGCTACGGTCCAAGAGTGTCGGACTGTAATCCGAAAGTCGGGGAAGTTAGCAGCCTTGTTGTGCCTGCTGGGTGAGATTCAGGCACGACGAGAGAAAGTTTTAATCTTTGTCATTAACAAGCAGCTTCAGGCTTTCCTGAGTCATGCCCTCGGCAAAATCTACGCCCTGCCTGTATCAGTGATCAATGGCGATACCAAGGCGGTCGCTAAACGAAAATCTGATGTGACGCGTCGGAGGCTGATCCAGCAATTTGAGGCACGTGAAGGGTTTGGAATGATGATCATGTCTCCGGTGGCAGCCGGGGTAGGACTCACGATAACAGGGGCTAATAATGTCATTCATCTCGAACGACATTGGAACCCTGCCAGAGAAGATCAGGCTACCGACCGGGTCTATCGCATTGGGCAGAGTAAGGATGTGAGTGTTTTTATTCCGATTTTACATCACCCTGAGCACGACTCCTTCGACCTGCACCTTCATCGGCTTCTGGCGAAAAAGATTGATCTTAAGGATGCCGTTGTGGCACCGGAGAGTGTTACTTCCGAATCGTTTCAGCGGACAGACATATTGGGACGAACTACAAACCAGGGTACTCTTTCGCCTCTTTCAGAACAAGACCTGGACCTGATCGGATGGGATCAATTTGAGGCGCTTGTGGCTGAACTTCTTTGTCGAGTATTCGATGGCGACGCACAGCTTACTCCTACGAGTAATGACAAAGGATGCGATGTTGTTCTCGTTTCCGCGCATGGAAATCTCCTTGCTCAATGCAAACATACAAAATATCAGGCTTTACAAGGGGACTCTTTTATCCGCGAAATTTATGCATCTCAGAAATTCTACGCAAATCATCTTGTAAAAGAGTTTGAGAAACTTGCCGTCTTCACCAACGCTAGGAAGATTAGCAAACAGGGGAAAAAGGCCGCGAAATTCCACAAGGTTCAACTTTATGACCGCTCTTGGATTTTGGAGAATCTTCGACAATAT
>WTHD01000417.1 GCA_011523265.1 Candidatus Binatota bacterium | reverse complement strand
TATTCCCATGTATTTCATCGTGCGCAAGGGTCAGTGGATCAATATGACCCATATGTCCTTTCGCCAATTCCTGGAGGAGGGACACACAGGCGAACGCCCTACCCTGGAAGACTGGAGTATTCACCTGACGACCCTTTTTCCGGAAGTGCGGATCAAAAAATATCTGGAGATTCGTTGCTTCGACAACCAGCCATTTGAATACATGCTGGCCGTCCCGGCCCTCACCAAGGGCATCTTTTTTGATACCGACCCCCTGCTGGCCGCCTGGGATTTAGTCAAAAAATGGAGTTGGGACGAACGCCTCGAAGCCTATCATCAGGCCCACCGCCAGGCCCTGGGCGCACGCGTACGGGGCATCCGCCTGCTCGACCTGGCCAAAGAGCTGGTCGCGATTGCCTGGGAGGGCCTGGAGCGACATAACGACTGCAACGCCGCCGGAGCAAATGAGACCATCTATCTTGAACGGCTGCGTGATGAGATCGACAAAGGCCAATGTCCGGCCTATCGCGTGATTGAAGAGTGGATGACCCACTGGAACTACGACGCCAAACACCTCGTTGACGGTACAGCCTACCGGCTGCCGGATGAGGACAAATAAGCAGTAGCCCCGCCCTCAACACCGCTTGCCTCCCCCCACCACACTGCCGAGGATCGCGGCATGACGGCCCTACCCGCTCTTGAGGTTACACCGAGCCGTCAACGCGCACGGTCAGAATATCAACGTTGTGATACTGTTGGTGTCGTACAGATGAGGCGAAGTGGCGCAGCAAACGCAGCGAGAGTTCACGCTCGTTTGGTGTTTCCACGTGTTCTCCGAGCAAGGCCATGTGGTCTTCAAGGTTTTCCTCGCCAATCGCCGCCATAAACTCCAACTCCACGGCACCGCCGTCCTGACGCGCGATCACGTGCAAACGGCGTCCCGCGTGATTCGCCGAGTCCTCCCTCTGTTGCACCAGACTCAGCAGCGCTTCCTCGCCGATCAAGCCCAGGCGTTGGGTCGCCTCCGCGCTCCACCTCAGTCGGGCGGCACACTCGCTCAGGAAAGTCTCAAGCTGCGGCAGGCTCGCGATTGCCAACTCCATTTCAAGACGGCTGCGGCGGGGACCGGTCAGCTCCATGAATGCGGTTAATCCCACCACCATGAGACCCCCCGCGGTGATACCGTCGCTCAGGAGCAGTGCCCAGGCCCCACTCAGATAGTCGGGGAAAATGGCCTGATACTGGAAGCCTACCCCAACCCAGAACGACACGCCGGTCACTAGCGCTTTACGGTGGTCACTCCCTCCTTGGAGAATAAGCTGCATCCCCTGATTCAGTATAGGTCCAAACAGAATAATGAGATAGGCGGCAGCCACCGGACTCGGAATGGCGATCAGCACGGCCATCACCTTCGGCAAGAACGCCAAGGCGAAAAAGACGAGGCCGATGCATATCCCGACACGGCGCGCTGCCACACCGGTCAGTTCCACAAACGGCGCGCTTGATGGAGCAGTCCCACTCGGTATCGTCCCAGCGAGACCACACAGCAGATTGCCCAAGCCGACGGTGGCAACCGCACCCTGGACCGAGCGGAGATCGGTCGCCCGCCGTCTGCGCCACGAGACTCGCTGAGTGGCAACGGCATGGCCGAGGGTGCCGGTTGTTCCGATCAGTGCCACAAACAGGAACCCCGGCAGGAGAGACCAGAAGGCGGGACTAAACGTCAGCCCCACCCCTGGCCAAGCATTCGTAGGAAAACCGACCCAGGGCGCGGCTAATATCTGCTCGGTATCGTACAGGCCAAACGGCGCGGCCACCACGCAGCCTAGCGCAATCCCAATAAGCGGCGCCCATGGTCGCCATGCCGCTGAGGCCCGTAGCGAGAGCGCTAAAGCCACGGCAAAGGTGACCACCCCACTCGTCGGGGCCGCAGCCCATGGCGTCCCTTCCGGCACCTCGTTCAGCATCCGAAAGACTGCCGGCATGATGGAAACAGGTATCAGGGCGAGAATCGTCCCGGTCACCACCGGCGTGATGAAACGCCGCAGCAGGGAGAGACGGGTGGCCAGCGCAAATTGAAATACCGAGGCGACAATAAGCAGGGTGGCCATCAGGGACGGGCCGCCTTCAACAAGCGCCGTGATGCATACGCCGATGAAGGCACTGCTGGTCACCATAGGGAGCACATATCCGGAGCCAAAGCGCCCGATGCGGAAAACCTGCAATACCGACGTCGCGGCATTCACCGCAAACAGTGCAAAGATGCTCCAGGACAGATAGGTGTCGTCCTGATCCGCCGCCCGCATGATAATGGTCGGGATGAGCACCAGGCCGGGGCACATGATCATCGCCCGCTGAAAGCTGAGCCCAAAGGCGAGCGTATACGGCGGGCGTTCATCAGGTTCGTAGAGGAGAGAAGGCATCAGTTAGCTCCATTCCGCGCCTAGACTATAAATAATCAGACCGGGGAGAATACCAGTTTCTCTATACCCCCCTATTATACATCATGCAAAATCCCCACCTCTGGCTTCATCTTATGCCCTTGTATGGCGACGTAGAGGGAGCTTGACAAAGATTTCTATCTAACTAGATAATAAACTAGATAGATATTCGGGGAGAGTTATGAGAGAAGTCGGTACATTCGAGGCCAAAACTCACCTGTCCGCGCTTCTGGACGAGGTCGCGCGCGGAGAGACTATCATCATCACCAAACGTGGGCGCGCGGTGGCCCGGTTGATACCACCGGAAGCGCCCGACCGGGAAGACGCTCTGGCCGCAGCCACCACCCTTCGCGCTCTGCGCAAGCGCATAGGGTGGGCGACTACCGAGGATATCTTGCAGATGCGCAATGAGGGCCGGCGTTGAAGGCTCCAGTTCTGGACAGTTCCGTTACCATGGCCTGGGTACTCAGGGATGAGCAATCGGCCCAAGCCAACGCGACCCTGGAGCAGGTGGCGAGTATTGGCGGTGTCGCTCCTGCGCTGTGGTGGGTGGAAGTCCGAAACGTCTTGGTCATCGCCGAGCGTAGGGAACGCCTGACACCTGTAGACACGGAGGTAGCGTTGCAGGCTCTCGACACGCTAGGTGTCCACTTGGATCACGCACCAGACAACGCCTCCCTATTTCGGCTCGCCAGGACCCATGGATTGAGTGTGTATGATGCGCTGTATCTGGAATTAGCGGTCCGCCAACAACGGCCGCTTGCCACCCTTGACCACAAACTCCGCGCAGCAGCCCAAGCAGAAGGCGTAGCGCTAACAGCCTGAGAGGGGGGATTTGACCAGGACAGAGCAGGTCGGATTCGCCCTAGGGTCGGCTTCAATTCTGACCAATTGACCCCGATACCATAAAAGTTCTGAAAGACGGCTTGCTGCGACCTCTAGGGATGGAATCTCATGCGGAGCAGACTGAGTGATGAAGCAGTCATTGCAGCAAATCTGCGGCGCCTCGTCTCAGCCGGCCTAGCGCAGGGCCGACGTAATGAACTTGACGCAAACATCACTTTCGCTGAGACGTGTCTTTTCCATGGCCAGCTTACCCACATTCATCACATCTCACCCCCGTATGCCAGCCCAGCGCCTCCCCATCT
>WTHD01000019.1 GCA_011523265.1 Candidatus Binatota bacterium | reverse complement strand
ACGGCAAAAACGAGATAGCCTTTTTTTGCCTTGTACACGCCATAGGGGCACACATTGAAAAAGTCTCCGCCAAAACGCTGCGGCACGATCGCGCCCTGACTCATCAGAAAAAGTGGGAAGTTGACGTAGTCCAGATAGACCAGGGATTCGAGCTGCGACACGTCAATATACTGGCCCTGTCCGCTGCTGGCGCGGTGAAAGAGCGCGGCACAGATGGCGAGCGCGCCATGAATACCCGTATTCGGGTCCCCGAAATAGTTGCCGACATAGGTCGGTGGCCCATCCGGCTCGCCAGTCATGTCCATCACGCCGCTCTGAGCCTGAGCGATAATGTCAAAGCTGGTATGGCTGGCGTACGGCCCGTCCTGCCCGTAGCCTGACACCGAGCACATGATCAGTTTGGCGTTCAGCTCTTTAAGCGTGTCATAGTCCAGCCCGTTCCGGGCCATGACACCAGGGCTGTAATTCTCCACCACCACGTCGGCCTTGCGTACCAGTTGATAGACGATTTCCTTTCCCTTTGGGTGCTTGATCTCAACACAGACGCTTTTCTTGCCGGCGCAGGCGGCCAGATAGAGCGCGCTTTGGCCGTGCTCCACAAGATGAATCTGCCGTCCCAGATCGCCGCCGGGCGCGCGTTCAATCTTGATCACATCCGCCCCGAGGTCGGCCAGAATCCGGGTTGCGGACGGGCCGGCGAGATATTGGGTAAAGTCGAGCACGGTTATCCCGGACAGGAGTTTCTGCGCACCATTCTTCTTGTCAGCCATATCTCCTCCTCAGAGTCGTCGCCATGAGAACCAGCCTGTTGAATTGTGGCGGATCGACCCAGAATTCACAATACGGCTTATGTCAGATTGACTCTTGCCGCCAGTCACCTACGATGATGAGAGTGAGATGAAGGGCCTCAGGTCAGGCACGCAGCAGAAAGGATACAATATGTTGATTCAGAGCCCTCGTGGCTGGGAAATTCCTGAGCGCACGGCAACCCCGGAAGGTGTCTACCTCAACCGGCGCGGCTTTCTGCAAGCGCTCGGGATTGCCGGTATCAGTACGCTGGGTGTGTTTGCCGGGTGTGAAAGCTCAGGCGCAAAAGAGGCCCCTCTGATTCGCGGCCTGCCCGAACCAAGCGCCACCGCCGACCTCTACCCGGCGCAGCGCAACGAACAGTTTACCCTGGACCGACCGTTGACGTCCGAAGTGGATGCGGCCAATTACAATAATTTCTACGAGTTCAGCTCGCGCAAAGAGCTGGTCGTGCGCCTGGTCGAGCAGTGGCAGACCCGCCCCTGGCAGGTAGAGGTGAGCGGTCTGGTGCACAAGCCGCAGACCTTCGATATCGACGACCTGGTGCGGAAGATGCCGCTGGAAGAACGTCTCTACCGGCACCGCTGCGTGGAAGCCTGGTCCATGAGCGTGCCCTGGACCGGTTTCCCCATTCAGGCGCTGGTCGATCTTGTCCAGCCCCTCGCCTCGGCTAAATATCTGAACATGATTACTTTCCACGATCCACAGGCCGCGCCCGGCCTGCGCAACGACACCTATCCGTGGCCGTATCACGAAGGACTCAGCATGGCCGAGGCCACCAATGAGCTGTCCTTGTTCGTGACCGGCATCTACGGCCATGAGCTGACCAAACAGCACGGCGCGCCGATTCGGCTCGTGGTGCCGTGGAAGTATGGCTATAAAAGCATCAAGTCGATTGTGCGCCTGGAGTTTGTCGAAGAACAGCCAAAGACCTTCTGGAATACCCTCATCCCCTGGGAGTACGATTTTGTTGCCAACGTGAATCCTGCCATCCCGCATCCCCGCTGGTCCCAGGCGAGCGAGCGCGTCCTGGGAACGAGAGAAATCAAAGCAACCCTCCCCTACAACGGCTATGGAGAGTTTGTGGCGTCTCTGTACCAGACATAAAGACAAGCTGCTGACCCTTCGACTTCGCCCCTCCGGGGCTACGCTCAGGATGCGCGGATTCTCCCTCCGTCGGTCCTGGGCGTAGCGCAGCGGAGTCGAAGGAGGACTTTTCTTCTCGGAGAGGGCGGGATAGAGCAGAATCTCTCATGTATACTCGCATCCTCTCCGGCGTCTTTCTGGTTTTCTTTTCTCTCTCCTGTTCGGTTCCCCCGGACCGCACGCCCGAACTGAACCCCGACCCGACCTTGCTGTATGCGGCCCACGGCCAGCCTGGGGCGTGGTTCAATCCCTGGCGACCGTCAAACAAGCACTGGACCGATCTGTTCCGCTGGGCGGTCTCGCGGAGCGCCTATAGCGGCGAGTGGCGCGACCCGCCGCTCGTTCGTCGGGTGGACAACGACGGTCGCTCGTTTGCTACCCCTGAGACCTCGGCTTCCGTCACCTGGGTAGGCCATTCGACTTTTGCTATCCATGACACGGGGGACGTCTTTCTGACCGATCCCCACTTTGGCAAGCGGGCGCTGATTCCGGCCCGCTTCCATCCGCCCGGTGTGCCCATTACGTCTATTCCTGCCGACGCTTTTGCCGTGGTCTCCCATAATCACTACGACCACCTGGATGCCTACACGGTTGAGCATTTGCCTCAGACCGTGACCTGGTTTGTCCCAATGGGGCTCGGCGAGTGGATCGAAAAAAAGGGAAGAAAAGCGGTCGAACTCGACTGGTGGCAAAGCGCGCAGCACGGTCGCTGGCGGGTCACCTGCGTGCCGGTGCAACACTGGTCGCAACGCATTGAGCAGGCACGGGATTCCACCCTGTGGTGTGGCTGGATCATTGCCAACGCCGAACGGACCTATTTCTTCTCCGGCGATACGGGGTATTTCCACGGCTTTACCGAGATCGGGAAGAAATTCGGTCCGATCGATGTAGCCATACTACCTATTGGGGCCTATGAGCCCCGCTGGATCATGCACTATTCCCACCTGAACCCAGTCGAAGCCTATCAGGCATTTCTGGACCTCAAGGCGCGCTGGATGCTGCCGTGCCACTGGGGCACGTTTCGACTCACCGACGAGCCCATAGACGAACCGCCGCGAGAGCTTCAACGGGTCGTTGAGCAGGCCGGCGGGACGCTCGATTCCATTAAAATTTTCGCGGTTGGCGAACGGTGGGAAATTCCGCCAAGGCAATAAAAGAATAAATGTGTCCAGCATCGCCTGTCTAGTGGAGGACACGTTTATTCTTCGGGGCGCGGCAGACCGCGCCCCAGGGATTCAGGTCATTGTGCAAACGTCTCGATCGCCTTCTGGACGGCCTGGGCGTAGGTCTGGTCTCCGACCGGCACCGGACTGAGGATCGGCAGTTGAACGCCGGCTTCGCGGAAGGCGGCGAGTTGCTCCCGGCAGCGTGCGGGCGGTCCGATGACTGACAGTTCATCCGCCATATTGTCTGTCGCTCCCTGCCCCTGACCGTCTGCGAGTTGCGCTGCTTCCGCTTCAAACCCGCTGTCGTGAAACAGCTTGTTATAGAAGGGCAGGCCGCCATAAAATCCGAGGTTGGCCGTGGCCGCTTGCATGGCTGCGTCCATATCGTCGTGAATGCAGGATGGAATGCCCGTGGTAATATCAATGTCCGAAAGCGGTCGACCGGCTTTGGC
>WTHD01000129.1 GCA_011523265.1 Candidatus Binatota bacterium | reverse complement strand
TGGATACGTGAGCCGGTCACGACCAGGGCTTCCAATTCTGACGGCTCCTGGCGAGCCTCAGCCTGCGGCTGTTCAGTTCCAGGCTGCTCGGCATCTGCGGCCAGGGCTGGCCCGGTTCCGCTGACGAGCAGCAGGGCCAGCACGCTCCGCAGCCATGTTTTTTGGGTCATAAGACCTCCTTAGTGGTTGACCTCTGTAGGGGCAACCCCCTGTGGTTGCCCGTTGGCTCTCCGTTCGCCCTGAGCGTAGCGGAGCAAAGTCGAAGGGCGAACGATGGCCGTTCCGGGTCAGGAGATGCCGACACTCATCCCGACGAACCAGTAGCGGCCCAGGGCATCGTACAGGCCGGGGAAGGTGTTGCCACCCCTGGAATCACCGACGATAGGGGGTTCCTTGTCAAACAGGTTGCGGACGCCGAGACGCAGGCTGGCGTACTGGTTGACCTCCCAGAGCAGCGACAGGTCGAAATAGTGCCGGGCATTCACCGGGATGGGGCGGTCCGGGTCAGTCTCCGTGCTGGTGCTGATGTAGCGCCACATCAGACTGGGTTGCAGCCCCCAGGGACTCCGCCAGGTGGTTCGCAGAATGTTGCGGATGCTCGGGGTCGGGGTGCCGCATGACTGGCCCCAACTGCCCGCGCAGGCAATCTTCGGAATATCCGCGGCCGCCTGTACATTAAATGTATCGAGAAAGGAAAGCCGATCCGTAAAACTGACGGAGCCGTAACGGCCAAGGTTGAGCACGTAGTCAACGCTGAAGTCGTAGCCGCGGACCTTGGCGATGGCCAGGTTCTCCAGCACGGCCTCAATATGGCCGGTGGTCTCGATCGTGTTGGAACCCAGCCACAGGTCGCCGCCCGGCCCGCGCTTGACCTTGTCGCACTGCGAGGTTTTCCCGTCCAGGCAGTGATTCAGGACAAGCTCGGGTGACAACGCACCAACGCCGCCCTTGAGTTCGATGTCGTAGTAATCCATGGCAATAGTGAGGCCCTCAAGAAATCGGGGCGTAAAGGTCAGGCCGAACGAGTAAGTATCCGCATCTTCGGGAAGCAGGTCGGGATTACCCCCTATCAGGAAGTTGTACTGACGGGCCGGTGAGTCGGAAATGTTGCCGAACTGCTCGGCGGTCACCCCGCTGCGGGCACACTCCTCAAAGCTGCGACCGGCCGCAGTCTTGCCGTCAACCACCTCGCCGGCACATGGGTCGGTCGCCATATAGGTCAAGCCCAACCGCTGGGGCAGGAACTGTTCCCGGATGCTCGGGGCGCGCACCGCCCGCTGATAGCTGCCGCGCAGGCTGATGTCGTAGTTGATGGCCCAGCCGGCCCGGACGCCGTAGGTATCGGTCTGCACGCCGTACCAGGAAGAGCGATAGCCGCCATTGACGATCAGTTGCTGGATAAACGGAACGTCTTGGATGAGCGGAATACCGGCTTCAAAGAAAACGGCCGGTACGTCGAAGCCGCCCTTGAGGGGCTGCCGTGCACCGCCAAAGCCGGCCCCGTCACCGCTCTGGCTCCCGAGGTCGGGCTTGTATTTCAGGTTTTCCTCGCGCCACTCGACACCCAGGGCGATGTCGACGCCGGTGGCGGCAAACGGAGATACCAGGCCGTAGCGGCCGAGGTTGGCCGCGACCTGGCCGGACAGTACGTGCTGGTTGGTGCTGCCGCGGGTCGTGTACGTTCCGGCGATATAGTCGGTCATGTCTTTGGTGACCGCGCCGTCTTGAAAGATGTTCCAGGGGACACAGCTCGGGTCGGCCCCGCTCAGCGCGGACCGGCACACGATATCCCCGCTCACCGGGTCGTACACCGCATCCAGGGCACGGTTGATTCGGCTGGCCGACAATCCGTTGACGTTTTTGCTCAGCGCGCGCACCTCGGCGTATTGGTAGTACAGATTGTAGCGCCAGGTATCGGCAATCTCGCCGCGCAGTCCGAACACGCCGCGATAGGAGGTGTGGTGCAGGTAATTCTTGCGATTGCCGCTCTCGACGCTACGCCGGCCGATATACACATTCTGGATGTCTTCCCGCGTCAAGCCGTACTGGCCGCACAGGGCCTGAAACTGCTGCTCGGACAGAAACGCGTTGCCGCAGTGCAGAGCGCGCGTCCTGAAGAACGAGCCCGAGGGCGCGATCTGAGCAGTGGTGCGGTCGTCCGTGAACATCAGTTCGGTGTAGGCCTCAACGGACTCGTGCAGGTCATAGTGGGCAAAGGCACCCGCGGTCCAGCGGACATCGGGCCGTTGATAGTGATTCACAGGCGCATAGTTGTAGAAGCGACCGTCCCAGTTCGTGAACTTGTCCCCTTCGACCTGGTAGAAGAACGGTGGTCCTGGGTCATGGCCAGGCCCGCTCTTGTGGGTGCCGAAGTCGGCAAACAGGCCCTTCGGTATCGTGCCCGAGCCGATGCACCTATCGGAGCCGTCGGGGGCCAAATCGCAACTTGCGTGGTCTCGGTCGCCCCGGAGCACCTTCCCGCCGTCACGCCAGGTCGCATAGGCGGTGATATTGCCGCGGTTACCGCCCAGGTTTTTGCCCAGGATCAGTGAGACGTTGGACAGCTCGCCGTCCGCGGTGGCGTCGTCGGCAACCTCATAGCCTTGGTCGGAGATCAGCCGTTTCAGTCTGCGGTTGTCGTTGTCGTGCTGGTGCTGGCTGAACTGATAATCCAGCTTGATGCCCTCGAAATCGTCGATCAATATGAAGTTGATCACGCCGGCGACCGCATCCGAACCATAGGTGACCGAGGAGCCGCCGGTCAGGACATCGACGCGCTTGAGCAGGGCGCCCGGAATCTGGTTGATATCCTCGTTGCCGGTCCCGCCCCAGGGCGAGCCCGCCGGCATGCGGCGACCGTTGATCAGTACCAGGGTGCGAGACGATCCCAGGTGGCGCAGGTTCAGGGTGGCGATCCCGCTGGCGCCGTTGGCGTTGGAGGCGTCCTGACCGCCGGTAAACACCGAGGGCAGGGAGCGGACCAGTTCTTCCACCCGGACGGTCCCCTGGTGCAGCAGTTCTTCGGCGTCAACGCTGACAATCGGGCCGAGCTCAACCTGACCGACCGCCTGCTGGAGCCGCGATCCGGTGGTGGTCACGACCAGGGGTTTCAGGGCCTCCAGTTTCTGCGGCTCTTTGCTGGATTCAGCCTCCGGCTTTTCGTCGGCTTTGGCTTGCGGCTGCTGAGTTGCCGTTTGATCGGCGTCGGCCGCGCTGGCCGGTATAGCGGTGAAGGTGAGGAGTAATGAGGTCGCTACGGTCCCGGCGAGCTTCCGTGGTACTTCGGTGCAGGTACTTACATTCATGTACGCGCATGTAGGCTGCCAGTGGAGATTTGTCAATTACGGCGGAGGTAGCCCTGTCGTTCCACCCTCGTCATGCCGGACATGATCCGGCATCCATGCTTCGACTCCGCCCTTGCGGGCTACGCCCTTCGGCGGGGCTCAGGACAGGCTCAGCACAAACGTCCGCACGTTCGCCCTGAGCGTAGCGGAGCGAAGTCGAAGGGCCTATCCGGTGGCAGAGTGACGGACGGCAACACAGAATCGGAATGTGCGCTAGCCGAGTTGTTCCGCCGTGGCGCGTGAGCGTTGGGGAGAGGTCGTAGGTTGCTTCCAGGCGGCCAACTCCCGCCTCACCTCGCCAATAGCCACACCATCCCCACCCAGCCCAGCAGTAACCACCCAGCCAGCACCCAGCCCGCCGTCTCCGGCACCACCCGCTGATGCAACGGCACCACCTGCCCCGGCAGACACCGGAACAGTACCACCGTGCAGGCCGTACCAAACAGCCCGGTGAGCCACAAACTCGACCCCGCCAGCCACCACGCCACGGCCCAGACCAGACAGACCAGAGGAATGAGGAAGACCAGGAGAGGACCTGCCTCCTGGTCGGACGTAGCGTGGAGACGCTGAGAAGCGGCCAGCTTGCGCTCAAGCCGCTCGCGCAGGGGGGACATAGTTAGGGGTTGACTTTAAGTGTTTTTGTAGTCGGGTTTCCGACCTTTGCTCCGATCTTTCCTATTCCCTGCCCTATTTTACCAGCAAATTGATTCATGGCGACTGCAATCGCCACCGCAATCACACCCACCAGAATCGCATACTCCAAGGCCGACACCGCCTTGGTCTCCCGCACGTAACGCCACCACAGCCGTGCTGCTCTTCCTATCCTGTTACCCATCCGTACACCTTGACCTTTCTCTGCCCTCGGGTGTACGGTCGTGCGGTTCCATGCCGACACGGCTCACCCCTTTGAGCAGTGTTGGACCCCGCGCTGAAGTGTCAGTTCAGCGCGGGGCACGTTCACAATAGAAGACAACAGACGACACGCGGCACGAAGATGCCGGGTCGTGCAAACTCCACAACAGAGATCTGGGTGTGAGGTCCTGCATGTTCGCCACGGCGCGGGTCATGACTCCCGCGCCTTTAGTGTGGCTGTTGTATTCCGCAGGCGACCCGACGCAGGGTCTCCATTGGGAGTTTGCAAATCACACTATGCTCGGACTCTGCAAAAATGTCAAGATACAGATGATATGTTTTCAGGCGGATGGGACGGGGGAGCCTCTTTTCCGCAGTTGCAACGTTGCCGCCTCGTCACTGCGTGAGGCGCATGCCGATATACACCATGATCAAGACCGTCAGAAAGACGATGCCGGCCCAACGTCAAAGCGCTTCACGGCGCAGTTCCATCCCGGTCGTGAGGGCCATCCCGATGAGGACCAGGGTAAACGGGAAGCCTGCCGCGAGTGCTGCGGCCTGTAAGGAAAGCAGACCGCCACCGAGCAGGAGTGCAATGGCGACCAGCCCTTCGAGCACGCACCAGAACAGGCACCGCCCAACCGGGACGCTGAAATTCCCGCCGGCGGTGATGGTCGCGACGACCAGCGAGCCGGAGTCCGATGAGGTGACGAAGAAGATGACGATCAGGACGAGAGCGACGACAGAGAGCAGACCTGTTAGCGGTAGTGGTTCGAGCATTTTGAACAGCGCCAGTTCCGGTATCCACGCGCTGACGGTATCGGTCACGCCGGTGTAGCCGTCGGTGAGGTATTGATGGACGGCGATCCCGCCAAAGGCACTCATCCACAGTAAAACGAACAGCGTTGGCAGGAGGAGTACGCAGACTAAGAACTCGCGGACTGTTCGGCCCCTGGAAATGCGGGCGATGAAAATACCGACGAACGGTGCCCAGGAAAGCCACCAGGCCAGGTAGAAGATGGTCCAGTCGTGCAGGAAAGCAGTGTCCTGTCGGCCCACCCAGTTGCTGAGCGGTACAATTGCGGTCAGGTAGCTGCCCAGCCCGCTGAAGAAGCCAGCCCAGATATAGAGGCTTGGTCCGATCCCGATAATGCACACCAGCAGTAATACCGCCAGCAGCGCGTTCAACTCGCTGAGACGCTTGATGCCGACATTAAGCCCGGTCAGCACCGAGCCTGTCGCCACGGCGGTGATCAGCACAATAAGCACCACCCTGGTAAGATCGGTTGCCGGAATCCCGAACAGGTAGTTGAGACCACCCGTCACCTGATTGGCACCCAAGCCGAGCGAGGTGGCAAGACCGAATACGGTCGTAAAGACGGCCAGCGTATCAATCAGGTGGCCGGCCCAGCCCCAGACGCGGTCACCGAGCAGGGGATAGAAGGCCGAGCGAATCGTGAGCGGCAGGCCCCGGTTATAGCTGAAGAACGCCAGGGTGAGCCCTACAAGCGCGTAGATGGCCCAACCGTGCAGACCCCAGTGGAAAGTCGCCGCGGCGATGCCGAGGGCGCGGGCCGTCTCGGGGTCGGCGGCATTAATACCGAGCGGGGGATACAGAAAGTGTTGGACCGGCTCCAGCACCCCGAAGAACATCAGCCCAATGCCTATGCTGGCTGCAAAGAGCATAGCGAACCAGCTGACAGAGGAATACTCGGGGACGGCTTCCCGTCCGCCGATCCGCACCTTGCCGAGCGGAGAGATAACGATAAATAGGCAGAACAGCAGGGCGAAGTTGGCGGTGAGCAGAAACAGCCAGTCGAACCGGGTGGTGAGCCAAGTCCGAATCCCCCCAAAGACCTGGGTCGCCCTGTCCGGGAACAGCAGCGCGCCGAGGACAAAGGCGACGATGGTGAGTGCGGAAACCGGGAAGACCGCCTGGTCGATATCCAGACCCAATATCCGGGTAGTGCTCCGACCGCTCCCGTGACCGGGTCCGTCGTCCGGCCGCACGTGTTGGGCCACTTGGCTCATGCCTTCCTCCCCCGTTACTCACGGCATGAGGCGCATGCCGATATACACCAGGGTGAAGACCGTCAGAAAGACAATGCCGGTCCAACTCAGCATCCGCAGCCAGTGCGGAGGATGCGCGGCTGGTGGTACGTGGGGGCTGAGGACGAGCCGGTGATTGGCCAGGGCAATAATTGGCGCGACCAGAAAGGAGATAACCGTGGCCAGGTCGATTAACGTGGTAAAGCTGGTGAGAAACAGCGCAATGATCAGATAGCCCCCCACCGCGCCAATGAGGAGCCAGGCGTTATACACCGTGCGGCTGCCCTGTCCGTCTTGGCGACGGGAAAACAATAAGGCCCAGGTACGGTCCATGGCCCTGGCATAGCCGTCAAAGATGACCAGCGCCGTGCCGAACATGACGGAAAAGGCCGAAGAGGCGATAATGATATAGCTCCAGTCTCCGAGCGTTGCGGTGTAGAGCCGAATCACCTCATGCGTGAACTGCGTCCCGCTCTGATTTGAGAAGGACTGCCCGGAACCGTACATGATAAAAGCCCCCAGCGTCATAAAGCAGACGGCCAAAAACGCCGTCATCACATACGCAACATTAAAATCGAGCAATGTCTCCCGCAGGGTCGGCCGGTAGCCGGTCTGCTGAAAACGCTCCAGCGTCCAGAGGCTGTTGAGGGCCGATAAATCCAGGGGGGCGGGCATCCAGCCCATGAGGGCAATCAGAAAGGCAAAGCCCGAGGCGGTCCAGACCTCGGACGAGTAGAAGAGCACCGGCGCGGTCGGGCCGCGTAAGAGGGTCAGGATAAAGGCAGTCAGGGTGGAGAGAAACAGCACCGTACAAATGACTTTAATGAGGCCGTCCAGGGCGCTGTATTTCCCGACCAGCAGAATGCTGACGCAGCCGACGATCAGGAACAGGGCGGTGTGGATAACCGGCAGGTCGAGGGCGAGCAGATTGTTCAGCAGTCCCGCGGTGGTAAAACAGATGGCTGCGATAATAATGGACATCGGGCTGACCGTAATAAACAGGTAGAGGTATAAGGCCCAGTTCCCAAACCGTTTATAGCCATCGATCAGGCTTTCTCCGGTCGCGTTCGCATACCGCGAGCCATACTCAAAGGACGGATACTTTAAGAGGTTGGCAATAATGATCGCCCACAGGAGCGCATAGCCATAGCTGGCCCCCGCGCGGGTTGACTGCACCAGATGTGAGACGCCGATAGCGGTGCTGGCAAACAGCAGGCCCGGCCCCAGGGTTTTGAGCAGGCGGGAGAACTGGCTGTCTCCTTCGTGCGAGGTGGATGTCTCCAGAGCGGAAACCGCTTGTGTGTTTTCCATACAAAGCCTGATATGAGATGGTCTGATGATTGACGATTGCAGCAGTAGAAACATGACTCTTTCTTTGCTGTCAAGGAGAAGGGGGTCAGGGCTGCCTTGTCGGGCCTGATCTTGATTTCAGTCATCCATGTCCAAAGGGGAGGGGGCCATGGCAACAGGGAGCAGTCAATACACCGACGGAATGCGGCATGCTGAGCAACAACTCCTGGACTTCCTGCGTACAATCGAAGCTCACCTCGAAGGGCTTCACATGCACCGGCTGGCCGAACAGAATGCCCAATTGAAAGACAGACTTGGGGAGACGGTCGAGGCGCTACAGGCGGACCTGGCGCTCTTCTCTCCACCGGAGTCGCTTCACGAGTTCCACACTACGTTCAGCAAAGCGGTTCAGCACTGTGCTGACGCCTATATGTTTCTGTTGCTTTTTACCGGCCGAGAATTTGCCATGGATTTCCTGAAAGGGCGGTATGAGTTCTGCCGGGGGAAATATATGCTGTATGAACTGCGTGCCGGGCTGCCCATCCTCCAACAACACTGGGTTTTCCCGGATGTCCTGACATCTCTCCCGGCCTTGGAAATACAGGCGCCGGACCTGGACGTCCCGGTCGGCATTATCCGCAAAGAACGAGAGGAGCAACGCTCGGCCTATTCTTTATACGTGCCCGAGAATTACACCCCGCACACCGAATGGCCACTCATTGTCTGTCTCCACAGTGGCTACAGCCGGGAAGACGACTATATGCTGACGTGGCTGCGGGCCGCAAAGAGCAAGGGCTATATGCTGCTCGCCCCGAAGTCGGTGCGGGAAACCTGGTCGGCCATTCGTTTGCCCGGCATCCCTCCGAATCCCGTTCTGGACCGCCGCTCTATCCTCACGATGCTGGAAGAGGTGTGGGATACCTATGCGGTGGACCGCCGGCGCGTGTATCTCACCGGATTCTCTGACGGCGGGATTTTTACCTATGTCCTGGGGCTGGCGTATGCGGATATTTTTGCCGGTATTGCCCCGGTGGCCGGGCGGATTCATCCCGCGATCAATCATCTCCTGAGGCGCGGTCAGGGCAAAGAGCTGCCCATCTTTATCGTGCATGGCGAACAGGACCCGATCTTTGCCGTTAATGTCACTCGACAGACGCACGATGGGCTGACAAAGCTGGGCTATAACGTGACTTATAAGGAATTGCCGGATTGGGGCCACGCCTATCCGTACTCGATCAACGAGACGCTGGTGATGCCGTGGTTTGAGGGCCTGGGGGAAGGGTAACTACTTGGTTCGGCGTGAGGCATCAAGAGCGCAGTAGATTAACGTGCCGGCAAATGCCAGGAAAACGAGGGAAATGATAATGTCCATGTCACAACTCCCGCAAGCTTTCGATCAGTGTCTCAATTCTGCGATGGAGTACAAAGATAGTGACTAACAGAGCTGCCGTAGCAGCGATACCAGCCGTCCGCATCCAAATGGTAACCTCCGTAAAATTGGATGCCAACCAGCCCACCAGACTGATTTCGGTGACAACGAGAATGCCGAACAGCACTTTCAGGTAGGCGATTCGCTCCTTGAGGACATCCAACTCCGACATGGTCCTCCCACCATAACAGGGCCGACCAGAGCTGCAATACAAATAAAGCCTCTGTGTTGGGATATGGCAGAGAGTCTTTCGTCGTTGCCGAACGCTGCGACCTACAAGAAATCGTAGCTCACGGTCACGCCACCATAGGCGTTGATGCCGGCTGAGGGCTCAAAAAAACGTCCGCCCAGCGCATTCAGCCGGGTGAGGCCGTTATAGCCGTCGTCGGCGATGTTTCGGATACCGACAAAGGGCGCGATACGGCTGTTCCCCACCATCATTTCATAGCCCATGCGCAGATTCAGCACAGTGTAGGCGTCGTTCTCTGCCGAGTTGGCGTTATTCACATAGAAGTCATCCACGTGCTGAATGCTCAGCGCGCCGTAGAAGCCGGAGGGATGGGCGTAGAAGAGTTCGGTAAAGAGCTGATGCGGGGGAATGCCGGGCTCGTCTTTATTATCAAATCGACCGCTCGGGGTAATAAAGCGGTCAAATTCAGCATCGAGGAAACTATAGGCCAGGGTCCAGCGGAGACCTTCCATCAGGGTGACATCAAACGCGAGTTCCAGCCCCTTCCGCTCAGAACGGCCCGCGTTGCGAAAGAAGTTTCGGCCCGATTCGCTCTCAAACGCCACCAGTTCGTCATCGATGACAATCCAGAACAGGGCAAAATTATACGTGAGGCGCTTCCAGATATTGCCGCGCGCCCCGATTTCATAATTCAAAGCTTGCTGCGGATTCAGGTCGTTATTGAAGCCGCCCCCTTCGTCGGGCCGGGCCAGCTCGGTCGTGGTCGGGACCTGGAAGGCGGTTGAAACATTGGCGTACACGTGCAGATTCTCAAGCGGGCTATACAGAATACCTCCCATGGGACTGATATGGTCGAAGGTTCGCACGCCGGACTCATCGCCGTCTTCGAGAAACTGATCATTCACCGAAAAACGGACATTGTCGTATCGTAGCCCAAAACTGAGCTGGAGATTGTCGCGCAGATAGAAGACGTCGTGCACAAACGGCCCGACACTGCGCACGTCTTCGTCCTGGTGGAAGCGGCGCTGCCCGACATCCCCTTGGTTATTATCGAACCGGCGCCGATTATCGGCCTGCAATTCGACATCAACGCCCAGCATAAAACGATTCCGAAACCCGAAGAACCGGCCGTCATGCGCGTACTTGACGCTGCCACCGACCCCAAAACGGTCGAATTTGACCACACCGGAACCGAAGCGGGGTATGATGGGCAGCTTGGTCTCGAACTGGCGGAATAACGAGTACTGCGTCACCGTGATCTCGTGTCCTGGGAGAAACTGGTTGCGATACACAAAGCCGAGCCTGCCATGGGTCACCCGCTCGCCCGAATCGAGCAGGACATTGCGGTCTCGGGCCTGCTCGCGGTCTGCGTCGACCTGCGCCCGCGTGATGCCGCCCGGGTCATCGGCAAAGGGCGCGTCCATAAAGCTCATCAGGGTGGTGAGGTGGGACGTGGAGCTGAGCGTGTATTTCAGCTTGCCGGTCAATAAGACGTTTTGGGCGCGGCTGTGATTCCGAAAACCACTCAGAGACAGATACGAGGCATTCAGCATATAATTCAGCTTGCCGGCCTGGCCGCCTGTTTTTGCCTGATATTTCTGGAGGCCAAACGATCCTCCCATCAGGCGCGTCTCAAGAAACGGCGTGGTTGGACCGTCCTCGGTAATGATGTTGATGACGCCCCCGGACGCATTACCGTACAGCGAAGAAGAGGGCCCGCGTAAAACCTCGATCCGCTGGGCCGCCCCGAGATCGATATTATCAAGCTGAGTTTGTCCGTCCGGGGAGGTTTCCGGGATGCCGTCAACCAGTACCTTGACCTCACGCACCCCAAAAGCGGTCCGGGTACCAAAGCCGCGAATTGAGAGACGGAAATCTTGGGCAAAGTTCGCGCTGTTCTGGGCAAAAACGCCGGGGACACGGCTGAGCGGCTCCTCAAAGCCGACAGTCGGCAGCCCGAGTTGGATATCTGAACGGTCAATGACGCTCACGGCAGCAGGTACCTCGGCCAGGGAGGTATTGCTCCGGGTCGCCGTCACGATGACGGGCTCAAGTACGGTTGGGCTTGTTTGACCGGTTGTCTCTGAAGACGTCGGCGAGTCCGTACTCTGGGCGAGTGCCTGGCTGCGGAAGGCCAAGGACGCTCCCAGCAGGAATAGCCCATAGAAAAGAAGAACAATCGTCTTATTGTACAAAACTCACTCCGATTGGTAGGACAAGAGGGCGTATAGCCTATGGGTGATTTGAGGATTCTGTCAAGTAAGGAGAATGGCTGACCCGGCCTCTACCGGCCGTGAGCGCGGGAGAAGGAGCGCCCGATGAATATTCAGATTTTTGGCCTGAAAAAATGTTCTGAGACCCGCAAGGCCCAGCGCTTTTTCAAGGAGCGCCGGATTCCTTTTCATTTTATTGATCTCAGCCAAAAAGAAATGTCAAAGGGCGAACTGCGCTCGGTGGCGGCGCGTGTCCCGTTGGAGGACTTAATCGACACAGCCGGTAAGCGGTTTGTTGAAAAAGGATTGACGCATGCGTCGCTGAACGCCGTCCGGATCGAAACCCTGCTCCTCGAAGATGTCCTCCTCATGCGCACGCCCGTTGTCCGCAACGGCAGAGAAGCAACGGTCGGGAACTGTCCCGAGGTCTGGAAAACCTGGTCCTGACCGGGGCTCGGACCCGAGCCCCAGCCCTCAATGGTTATGCCAGTGGCTCCGGGGCGTGTTTGATCTGCTGCCACTGGGCCAGGTCGTGACCGTAGAGAACCGTCGCGCCCTTTTTGTCTCTCAGGTCGCGTAGCGTACCGAGCGAGCGATACATCTCATCCGTGTCATAGGCAATAGACGGCAACATGTTCTCGTCCATATTGCGCTTGGTGTAACAGGCATCCGCGGTCACCACGATGTCTGTGCCCTTGGTGATACGAATACGCATGGACTGATGGCCTGGGGTATGACCATGGGTTGGAAAAAGTACCAGCGTACCGTCATCAAAGATGTCCAGCTCGCCGTCTACGGGCTGATAGTTGAGCGGGTGATCGTAGTCCTGGGGGTCAAAAAACGCTTTTTCTCGGAGGACCGGATCTTTTGACGCCTCAATCTCGTTTTTCTGGACGAGGAAGGTTGAGCGCGGAAAAAACTCGTTCCCGCCTGCATGATCGAAGTGGAAGTGTGAGTTGGCCACATAGGTAATATCATCCGGGGTGAGCTTGAATTTCGCCAACTGGCTGACAATTTCCTCGCCCGGCTTGGCGCGGGGGGCAAACGCATCGGCAACATCGCCAAGACGGCCCTTGGCATCGTCTATACAGGAGCAGTGTACGCCGGTGTCAAAAACCACATTCCCCTTGGGATGGGTAATCAAATAACTCGGCACCGGAATAGTGATCTGCTCTCCCTGCTCGTCCTGCGGAAAGAAGAGCCGGCTGTCGAATTCAAGAAAGCCCACTGGCATAGAAAAAACTTGAAGCATACGTCCCTCCTGTTACGCTTTGGTACGCGTCGCTATGCGGGCCACAATGCCAGGGATTGGACATGAGGTAAAGGGTAAGCGTGTCCTCCGCGAGACATAAGATGCTGGACACATTTACTCTATTTCCAGCATGGGAGTGCGGACGGTCCGCCTGCCATTGGGGTCGAGCAGCGCAGGGGTCAAGCGCAAAAACGGCGGGCTGTCGAGCCCGCCGCCACTTTGCAGCCGAGAAGACGAAATCTACAAACTGCGCTTTCCTCTACGAAGATTGCGCCGACTGCCCTTGGGCTTTGCGCCGCCCCTCGGTCCCCCCCATGGTCGTTCAAAAGAACGCTCGCCACCGCCACCCGAAGGATGTGAGGGCCGGCGGGGAGGACGATCCTCCGCCTGGTTGACCCGGAGATTTCTGCCGTCGAGTTCATACCCGTCGAAGCGCTCTACCGCGGCAGGAATAGAAGCGGGGTCGGTGAATTCGACAAAGGCGAATCCCCGCGGCCGGCCGGTCGCCCTGTCAGACGGGAGAAAAACTTCGACGAGTTCACCCACTTCAGAAAAAAGCGCTTCCAACTCGCCCCGTGTGGTATCAAAATTCAAGTTTCCAACAAAAATCTTGTTTCCGATGATGCCCTCCTCTCGGGTCAGCCCGCACCAGCGTCGGCCAGTGCGGAGCCCCTATGGCCGTAACGGCCAGGTTGAAATGCGACCTTAATGACAAACCGGTACTGGAAGGTCGGCAGTATGACGCGAAATGCGAAAAGGTACAACCCTGTGGGAACATTCATTCGGAGATTGTCAGGCTAGAACGGGAGAACAGTTAGCGTGGGCCAGGGGGAGGAGCTGAGTGGACTGCGTGTGCAGCGGTCAGGATGCAGTAATAACAGTGGATCATAATCCCGAACATCTTGAGCGTGTCTTCGGTGCCAATCTTTCCAGGGATGAGGTCGATATCAATGGCCACACTGGAACCGAAACAGACACCGGCAAGGAGGAAAAGTATATAGTCGGTCTGTTCAAGGATGAACCTCCAGAACCGAACAAGAAGCCAACCTGTATACCCGGCATAGACGAGGTAAACGCTCATCTCGGGGAGGCGCAGGTGTACGGGCACAATCGTGTCGTGCACCATAAACAGATCGTCGAGAAAAAGAATAGCGGCCAATATGCCCATCCAGACCAGGAAGCGAGCCGGTAGGCTGTCAGGGTGGCCTTGGCGAATGAGAAAAGCGGAGAAGAGCATAATGGCAGAGGCGGCACACCACGCCAGGACGCCGAGATAGGACAGCAGGCCGAGATAGACCGGCAGCTGTAGACGTTGCAAAGGATCGCGGGACAGTTGGGTCATCTGCACGCCGCAGATATCGAAAATGCCAATCAGCAGGAGCAGCAACAGGCCAATACACCCAAGATATTTGGCGTGTTGAAGGATACGCATGGTCGGTAGCTCGGCTCCTTCCTCGATTATGACTTGGTCTCTGTCTCAAAAGCTTGCCGAAAGGCGCACCTATGAGCCCCTGACTTGTCTCCGTGGCTCCAGGCCGAACGGTTAGGATGCGGGAGGCCGTATGGGGAATATCCTCATCCAGGCCCGAAAGGCCAGTGTGAACAGGGCGAAGAAACCCAGCAGCATCCCCAATTCCACCCAGCCCAGCGGGAGCCAGTCTTCCTGCCAGACGGAGGGGACAACCAGGACGTAGCGCTCAAGCCACATGCCGACCAGGATCAGGGCGCTGATACAGGCCAAAGCGGCCGGGGCACGCTTGACCCATTGCAGCAGCAGGATAGGGAAAGGCAGGAGAAAATTGAGGAGCAAGACAAAAAAACTGATCGCTGCCCACGGCTCGTCAAACAAACGGACGGCGAGAAAACCGGTCTCCTCCGGCAGATTGCCATACCAGATCGGTAAATATTGACACCAGAACAGATAGGTCCATAAGACACAAAAGCCAAAGATAAGCTTGCCAAGGTCGTGGCTGCGTTCAGCGGAAAAAAGAGTGGATGCGCGCCTCGGCACGGCGAGAATGGCAAGGAGGCTGAGCCCCGCATACAGATTCCCGATACAAAAATAGGCACCGAATAAAGTACTGATCCAGTGCGGTTCAAGCGCCATCACCAGATCAAAGGCGAACAGGCTGAAGACAAGCGCGTAGAGCACAAGAAAAACGGACGAGAGGATCGTGAGCTGCCGTTGCCGCCCGGCTATACTCGTGACGTTCTCATGGGAAACAAAGGGGACCAGGACACGAGGGAGGGTGCGAGTTGCCCGGACTGAAGCCCGCAGCAGAGCGAACCCGCAGCCGTAGAGGAGAACGCAACCAAAGAGGGTGCGGAGCATCAAAAAGGGCTTGTTCAACCAGGCTTGTTTGGCCGGTATTGGGTTCTGTATCCATGAGAAGAGCTGTTCACTGCCCAGAAAGAGGAAAAGAAGAAGAAAAAAGGAGATCGGCAAAAAAGCGGCCAGCGCCTCGGCAAGCTGCCGTAACGGTCCGGCCCATTCCGCTTTTGTGACCTGAAGAAGGGCTGAAAACGTCAATCCGCTGAGCGCCAGTCCCGACCAGAAAAGCCAGTTGACCAGATAGGCCTGCCATACCCGTTGGGCGTTCTCTCCGGTAACACCCATGAGAAAAGTGATCAGACCCAGCCCGACCAGGACCCACAGGCCAAGGGTAAAAGGGCGAGAGGGCGTATCTGGAGAGATGCTCCGGGGCTCTCCTGTGAGGGTCTCGGCACTCATTGGGACTGATCCCGCTGGGCTTCCTGCTGTTGGAGGTGGCGGACGTAATTCACAAGGTCCCACCGCTCTGTGGTTGAAAGTGCGTGTTGATAGGCCGGCATTACCAGTCCACCACTCCGGATGGTGGCATACAAATACCCGTCTTTTTGGTTTCTGATTCTCTCTGCACGAAGGTCCGAAGAGGGAACGACCTTGCCAACCATCTGGCCGTCGCCTCTGCCCTGCTCGCCGTGGCACATCGCACAGTAAATCCGAAATAACCCCTCTCCGTTCTGGATGGACTGGGGGGTGGGTTCAACCGGATTCCGGACGCGCAGGCCGGTCTTTATGCGCTCGGTAAGGCGTGACGACATAGGCGGTTCAATGCCCGTTGTTGGCACGCTACCCGCCACAGGTGGACGAGCGGCCGTTCCGGCCTCAAGTTCGGGCTGCCAATACATATCGTCATTCCAGGGCAGGGCATGGGCAAAGGTCACGTAGAAGAACCCCAGACCCAGAGCGAGACCGACGAGACTGCATAGTCGGGTACGGATGTCCGTGCCGGCGCGATGCCTACACACCTTGGCCATAGACCTCCTCTGCGCCGCCGGCCGTAATCAGCCGCCGGACAGTGCCGGTCTGCTCGGCGGTACACGGGACGAGTAGTCCAAAGCGATCCTCTGAAAAACGCGGGTCGTGTGTGAGCGCAACCGAACGCGCTGGCAGCCGGGCGTTGACGAGCAGTCCAATCAGGGTGGCAATCGCCCCAAAGAGAATGGTCAGCTCAAAGGCGATAATGGCAAAGGCCGGTAAAGCGACAATGGGCTTGGCGCTCGTTTGGAGCGGCCAGTCCAAGGCCGTATAGGTGGGTAAGGCAAAGCCGATGGCGCAGCCCAGCAGACCGCCGATCAGCGTAAAATAGCGAACCGGACTTTTGCGCGTGCCGAGGGCCTCTTCAAGCGCAGGACTCGGAAACGGGGAGACGACGCTGAGGTTTTTATAGCCGTCTCGCCGCAGAGAGCGGACTGCGGCGACGAGCTTCTCCGGGTCCGTAAAGACGCCAACCAAGCCGGCTCCACGACCGATAGGTGTAGCTGCGTTGACCGGTGCGGGGGGCTTTTCCGATTCGTCTGCTTCAACTGCCGGCGGACCGCTATCCGCGGGCGGCAGGTGTTCCTTGACTTCGGCCAAGGACACGAGCGGCAGGAATTTCACGAAGAGCAGGAAGAACAAAAAGAACCAGGCAAAACTGCCGACCGTCATGCCCACTTCAACCCACGAGGGCTGATACAGGCCCCAGGCCGAAGGATCGAACTCGTGCGACAAGGAGCTTACGATAATGATAAAGCGCTCCAGCCACATCCCGACATTGACCAGCAGGGCAATGCCAAACAACCACAGCGTGCTGGTGCGGATCGACCTCCACCACAACAGCATGGGGACGACACAGTTGCAGGTGACCATCAGCCAGAACAGCGGGGCATAGTCGCCGACCGCGCGATACCAGAAGATGCTTCG
>WTHD01000292.1 GCA_011523265.1 Candidatus Binatota bacterium | reverse complement strand
CCTTATAACGTGCCGATCTCCGGCCACGTCTGCGGGCTTGGTCAGGTCCAGCACAATGCCGCGCTTATTGCGGTTGATGCCGAGGTAGAAGCCGCTGTCGTTTTCGACTTTGGGACCGATGGCCCGCGACTCATCGCCGTACGGCGGCTCGATCTTGATCACGTCCGCGCCCATATCGCCGAGCATGGTGGCGCCGTACGGGCCGGCCAGCATGCTGGCGATATCCAGCACCCGAATTCCTGCCAGCGGTAATGCCATAGCGTGCCCTCCTCGTTTGCGTGGCAGACACTAGCACACCGACACCACCCGAGACAGAGGCGGACTGTTCGGCAGTGTCTCAGTGTGACAATGATCGTCTGTCTCACCCCCAGCGGCCCGCTCCGGGACGCTCCGTACGCCGGAAAAATTCCCCTCACTCCCCCTTTGGCAAAGGTAATAACATACTTGCCTAATCTAAACGTCGTTAGGTTCCCGCCCCATGAAGCGGTGTCCCCCTCCGGCCAGAGAGTATATTGAAGGTCTCGAAGCGATCCAGCGCTTTGAGGCCCTGACGAAACGGATGCTGACCACTCCACCCCTACGCCCGAAGGCGCGCCGGACGGGGCGACTGGCGCGCAGCCCTGCCGTCCCTGCCCAGCAGCCAGTTCGCCGTTTGCCGGGCGGCTAAGTCCGCGAGGGCTCCCTCACCGATCAACTGCTGATAGGTGAGCCGTTTGTCCGCCAGCGCGCGGGCCACTACCACAAAGCGGTCCGCATCCCGCCCGCCTCGGGCATTGAAGCGAAAGACCTGCTCATCCAGATACCGACGCAGATGGACCGGATCCACACTGACATACGAGCCTTTGATGGTGCGTTTGAGCAAGGCCCAGAAGTTCTCAAGGCGGTTCGTGGTGATGTGATCCCGGACACACGCCTCGGCATGGTTGATGATCTGATGCACGTAGGCCTCGGCTGAGCGACCAGAAATCAGATACTTGGTCTGGCGAATTAGGACAGTACCCACCCCTAGATTTTTGTTACGCTTTGTCGTATGGGAGGCAGGAAACAACCGAAACTAAAGAAAGGATTTTGAAAGGATTTTGCTTTTCGTAGGCGCAGGCGGCGCGGCCTCTGTGAACCCTGACAAATACCCTGTAACAAGAAGGTTTTTCGAGCTACTAGACGGACCGATCAGGAACAATCCCCTCTTCCGTAAGGTTTGTGAATTATTAGCCAATGAACACCATAAATCTGAACCTGATATCGAGGACGTATTATCTCTATTAGATTCCTGCCAGGTAGATTGCAGTGCCCTAATGAACACTAAAAGTCTCTTAGGGTGGACTATGAATGGGCATATGGGCAATGTCGCCGCCATCAAGGGTATCTCAGATTGGAACGCCCTTCGACAATCCATTCAAAATTATAGTTCAGTTATTATCGAATTACTCAACAATGAGATCAAAGAAAAAGTTCACGATACTTATACTGCTGAGGCTGATTCTCAAGAATTATCAGTATGGATTCAATTTCTTGATAGACTTCAACAAATAGACCCATGCCTCGAAATTTTCACAACGAACTACGATAATATCTTGGAGGACTCCATCAGAGCAGCTGAGATACAAGTACGTCCAGGAAGAACCTTCGTAGGCAGTCGGCTCAAACTTGACTTTTCTGAATGGGAGTCATTGACAACTACCCCAAAAGAGGAACTCCAAGATCGGCCATACGGACTACTTACCAAACTGCACGGGTCCGTCGACTGGCAATGGGGTAAAAACGAAACCATCAACATCAGCGACACATCCCTCAATGATCCCAAAAAACACCCTGTTTTATATCCGGGCTACAAAGGCGTGCCTGAAAAAAAGCCTTTTAGCATCTTTCACCAACACCTCCGAAACTCCATCTCAGGTAGGTATGAACCACTGACCGCTGCAATTTTTGTTGGATTTGCATTCCGCGACGAATACATCAACAGCATCCTTCGTGAAATTCGACCAGAGACACCCATGTATATTATCAACATCGGTGACGAATTACCGCCTAGCGTTCCCCCTGTGGGAAAACCGATCCTCATATCTGACGGTTTCACAGAAAAAACCGCCGCCCTTTGTCTGAGGTATATTGTTGTCGAAAGAACGAAACAGACTGACTCCTCCTGGAGAGCATTTGATCGAAAAAATATCCTCCAGGAAAAAGACAAACCAGCCGCCTATGAATTTGGGGATGCAACGAAGACCGTTGTTTATGTTGGAGGGTCTAGGTCAATCCGAGAACGCCTTATCCAGCACCTTAATGCCCCTAGACCATGTATCGGTAAGCACGTCGAATATTATCGACTTGAATACACGCCTCATTACCAGGAACGTGAAAGAGAACTTTACGAACAGCATTTTAAGACACACGGCCACCCGCCGATATGTAACGAAGTGCGTCCTCTTGAGCCTGAATGATCTCTTTGGATTGGCCTGACAGACAAGACATACCGCCGCCCCATCCATCGTAGGTGCCATCTTCATTATTAAAAAAACGGAATAAGCAGTCATAGGCTTGAGAGAACCCTCTGAAATTGCGACACTGTTGGGTGTACGGAGGGTGAACCATGAATCTTTTCCACGTCTTTCAGCAGTTCCCAGACCAGCAAGCCTGTATGAGCCATCTTGAGGAAGTCCGCTGGGGCGACGCGCCGGGCTGTCCGTACTGTCACAGTGGGCGCGTGGCGCGGAAAGCCGAGCAGGGGCGCATTGGTCGGTGGAACTGCCACGCTTGCAAGTCGAGCTTCAACGTCCTGTCGCGGACCATCTTTGCAAAGACCCAGATTCCCCTCCAGAAGTGGTTTGTGGCGATCAACCTGGTACTAAACGCCAAGAAGAGCCTGAGCAGCTACCAGCTGGGGCGCGACCTCGACCTGAACCAGCGCTCGGCCTGGTACATGCAGTAGCGGATCCGGGCAGCGATGACCCAGGGCGACCGCCTGTTGAGCGGGCTGATTGAAGCCGATGAGACGTATGTCGGTGGCAAGCCTCGGCGTCCGAACCGCAAGGACGACCACACGCCGAGCACGCCCGGGCGCGGGACCAAGAAAACGGCCGTCATCGGTGCGGTTGAGCGAGGCGGACAGGTCATGGCCAAGGTCGCCACGGCCTTGACTGGCCAGGGTCTCGTGAAGTTCCTCAAGGACGTGCTGGACCTCGACGACGCGCTGCTCCTGACGGACGAATATCCGGGCTACCGGGCGGTGGATTCCCGCCTGCCCCATGCCGTCATCAACCACCAAGAGCAGTACGCCGATGGCTGGCTGCATACGAACACGATTGAAGGCTTCTGGGCGCTCATCAAACGGGCGTGGTACGGCTCCCACCACCATTACAGCCCGCTCTACATGCCGCTGTACATCGCGGAAACGTGTTGGAAATACAACGAGCGCAAGAATCCCAACGCCTTCGGGACGTTTCTGCGGGGGGTCTTGTTGTAAGGGGAAGCCCTTGACTGCTTATTCCGTAAAAAAATAATCAAAGCCATGCTCGCCTTCCAAGCTATCCATCACCCCGGATGGGCTGTCAACAACCTTCCAGCGAGTCCCATTCGGTAAATCCAGAATGCCCTGTTTGCCGCCATTATCGACAAC
>WTHD01000158.1 GCA_011523265.1 Candidatus Binatota bacterium | reverse complement strand
ATATATGAGGATCTCTACTCCTGGAAACAGTACAGCTGATTGGGACGGAGGCGATGGCCCAGGCAGCCGCAGCTGTTTCTACTGGCCAAATTTTTCAAACTGAGACACTACCGAAAAGTGTGTACGTTCCCGACGGAGCCGATCTGAACGAATTACGGATAAAAGGGTCGGGCGGCCGAAGATTGTTCAGTCTGGGGTGTATGTGTGAGCGAAGCCTTTCAGCTCGCCAATATCGCGGTTGAGGGCTCCGACAGCGACAGTATCAGACCCCCTCATTTCCGGTCGAGAATGGATGATGCCCCGCGCTTCCATCGCCTGCACGGTCGGTCCCAGGTGGACGCCCGGCAGCCGCTCAATGCCTTGCTCGGTGTAGCTACGGTGATCGATCCGGACCTCGTGGCCAGCCCGGTAATTCCGCCCGTTGATAGCCGAACAGCGAATCAGAGAGGAGAGCAGCATGACAAAGACTGCGATACGCGGATTGGCCTGCGCCACCGTGCTTTTTCTCACCAACCCTGCCCATCCCTGGATCGCAGATCATCAGGAGTTCCCCAATGGCGAAGCGACGGTTGTCGTCCATGCGTTTTGCCGAGACTCCCGAGTGATGGATATTGGGGGGCATAAGATCAGTGCGCGCCAGTGGAACGCCCGGATACAGAATGCTCTGGAGCGCTGGAACAACGCCGGGGCAAATTTTGTTTTTCACGCCCGCGCTGTTGTCCCGGAGGATGACCCCTGCGACCCTGAACCAGGACATATCTATATCGTCCTCACAGGCTTTTCCGAAGCCCATCCCTGTATTCCGGGATATGGCCCCTCTTCGACTCGCTCTTTCGTGCAGCGGGACTCTACCACGCAAGCCACAAAGGGGAGCGGTGGGCCTGGATTTTCTACAACACGGACGTGACCGATGTATGGAAAAAAGAGGCCCGACAGGCTTGGATTAGTGGGGATGCCGCACGCGTTCTCACGCATGAACTCGGCCATGCAGTCGGGCTCGGCCATCCAGATGAACAGGTTTGTTATGAGCCGGACGGATGCCCTGGGCAAAATGTGGACGCCATTATGGGGAGGTATGAACCGAGCCTTCATCTCGCTGACTTGCGCCAGGACGACATTGATGGCATCCGCGCCCTGTGGGGGAGACGCCGAGGATTTGTGGCACCAGACCCCCCGGGGGGTTCCTGGAGAACCCACCCTCCGGCCACATCTCTGAGACCCATGATTATCGGCTTCGTCCTGGGGAGGGGAGCAGCACGTCCTTCCCTGGCTATATCCCGCCTGCCCCCCAAGAGCGTCGCAGTGGCATTGGCCTCATCTCGGGTTGGGTCTGCGAGGCCAATGAGGTCCTGGTCCGCATCACCTCGGTAGTATATTGGCGCGACAGCAAGGAGACGGAGTTCTTAGGCAGCAAGGGGAGAGGGATTATGGACATCCCGTTTGCGTGGCACGACCTCTCTGCTGGCTATGGTACAGAGCGATTCGATACCCAGGAGGTGTGTGGCGATACGGATAACGGATTCAGTCTGCTTATCAACTGGAACAATTTGGTGGGGGGGCCGCTTCTAAGGCCCCCTACGGTTGAAGAATGGGGAGGCCCAGAAGAGGTGAGGAGAACGGAAGAAGAGTTGGGATACCCCGCGGGAACCTTCCTGTTCACCGACCCGGAACTCTTCCGTATCACTCACTTGGTGAGTGTGTATGCGGATGGACGCCACCTGGGGGAGAACATGATCGAGGTTGTTGCGCTCGGCGAGGAGTTTCTACGCGGGGCGTCAGGGGAATACATCTTGGAGGACTTTCCTGAACCTGGCCGTTCGGTCGTGGTCGAGTGGGAAGAATCTCTGCAAAACTTTGTGATTACGGGCAAGAGCGACCACTAACACGAATTTGACGCGGGCCGGGGTCAGCCGGCCTAGCCGCGCCGCAGACGGGCTACACACCGCAGCCCTGGGCTGAAAGCCTAGGAGCCGAGCGGCGGGCCAGACAGCGGCGCCACGGCCCTCCTCCCCCGCCCTCCCAAGCGTGACATAATGGAGGAGAATCAGAAGACGGAGACACGGGGACTTTCCTGATCATCGGAGGAGTAGTCATGACAGATGCAGAGATCCAGAAACAGATCCTTCGTTGTATCTCGCGGACAGACACTGATAGGCGACTTGGCAGCGGACGATCTTATCTTGCTGAAAAGGTACGTAAAACGGCACCCGCAGGAAGCCGGATCAGGAATGAACAAATCATGGAAGGTGTCTGGTCTCTCATTGGGCAGGGTCTGGCATATATCGACTATTCCCAACCTGCGCCCGGAAATTGGGAACTCAAGATCACAGCCGATGGCCGGGCTGTAGTCAACGATGAAGGTATCAACCCTGATGACCCTGCTGGATACATCCAGAATCTTGACCATGAGGTCCCTGACTTAAGCGAGGTCGCCAAGAACTACGCACACGAGGCCCTCTATGCCTACAATGCCCGCTTGTATCGTTCTTCCGTGGTCATGCTCGGCGTCGCATCAGAGGCGGCCGTGCTGGAAGTCGCGGCCGCACTCGCTCAGACAATGCGAGAGGAAAAAAAGCAGCAGTATCTGAAGCAGCTTGAGGCTCCCACACGGTCCTACAACGCCAAGTTTGAGGATTTTCGGAAAAAGCTAGAGTCAAGGAAGGATTCCATGCCGGAGGAGCTGACCACAAACCTTGACCTCACAATGAACTCGGTCGGTGAGTTACTGCGTGTCTATCGCAATAATGCGGGTCACCCAACAGGGCAGGGAGCGAGTCGGCACGATTGCTTCACGTTTCTTCACATGTTCGTTCAGTACGCAAAGAGGCTCTATGCAATAAAAGCGCATCTGGAAAATCTGACCACGCCTTCGTAGCCGTAGACCTACGCTGGCCGCGTCGCCACGCCTTACGTCCAGGTGACTCCGCTGGCGGCGCGGGGCACGACAACGTGGACATAAAAGAAATTTATCAGATGCCCAGGACGGCTATTTCGGCCCGTTTTGGGGCCGATCTAAACAAATCGCGGGTCAACGGCCGCGGCGGCCAAAGATTGTTCAGTCCGGGCGTCGGTCTGCGCAGCGCCAATTACTGGTGCTGCGGGCAGAATGCTGAGTAGGAAGAGTGGGGGCGGCAGGGCAATCGGTCAAAGCAACACCGCCGCCCGCACGGGCCGCTGCGGAATGAGCTTGACCGGGGTGACTGTCATCCCCACGATGCCGACGGCCAGGGTTGATCTCCACGACATACCGGCCGGTATCCTCGTCACAGACACCGCGCTCAGTCAAGGTGCCGAAGTAGGTCCGCCGCCCGTCGGAAATTTCGACCTTGCGGGTTTGGCGGGCACCAGGCAAACTGCTTTGCCGTGCGCAAAGAAGGGAGAGCAGCCCGATGGCGACAAGCAAAGACAAGACAAAGACCGACCGGACCGTGCGGGTCACTGAGACGGGAGGTCGCATCGCCGCTCGGCTTGTCGGAGGCGCGGGGGCACCGGCGGTTGTATCGACGCTGGTCGCTTCCTTGGGCACGGCGAGTACTGGCACCGCGATATCCACTTTGAGCGGCGCAGCGGCGACGAAGGCGACGCTCGCATGGTTGGGGGGCGGGACACTTGCTGCGGGAG
>WTHD01000372.1 GCA_011523265.1 Candidatus Binatota bacterium | reverse complement strand
CGCGGCCCGGGCCGCGGCAGACGACCTCGATCTTCCCGTCGTCAACTGTCCAAGCATTGCCTCAAGCGACGCACCGTGCAGTGCCCTGTCGGTGATCTATACCCCCGAAGGAGTATTCCAGGAATATCGCTTTTATCGCAAGAACCCGGATCTGGTTGTGGTGGATACCTATGTTGTTGCCCAGGCTCCGGCCAGGCTGCTTGTGGCAGGGATGGGAGATGCGCTGGCCACGTGGTTCGAGGCTAAAACCTGTGTTGCCGGTCATGTCCAGAATATGCGTGGTGGAGCCTCAACGCGCAGCGCCGAAAAGCTGGCGGAGCTGTGCTACAATATCTTGGTTGAAGACGGTCCGGATGCCAAACGGGCCGTAGAACGGCATGTTGTCAATCCAGCCCTGGAGCGGCTGGTAGAAGCCAACACCCTGCTGTCGGGTTTAGGCTTCGAGTCCTCGGGTCTTGCCGCGGCCCACGCCATCCATAATGGTCTCACCGCAGCCCCGCTCACCCATCCGTACTATCATGGGGAAAAAGTTGCCTACGGTCTGATGGCCCAGTTGGTGCTCGAAGGTCAGCCACGCTCGGTTATCGATCCGGTGCTGGAGTTTTCATCTGCGGTCGGCCTGCCTATTACCCTGGCCGAGATCGGGCTCACTGAACTCCCAGAGGACATGCTTGAACAAGTGGCAACGCGGGCGACCGCGGAAGGCGAAACCATCCATAACGAACCGTTTGACGTCCGGCCCGATATGGTTGCCGACGCCATTCTGGCCGCAGATTCTATGGGCCGCGCCTGGCAGGCCACGCACGAGGCGCAGTAAGACGCGCGAAGGGGACAGGCAAACGCAACGCCAGAGATATTCTCTCGCGCAGACGCACTTAGCCGTCCCCCCTCCCCTCCTCAAACACCAGTTTGCCCTCGCGCTCTTGGGCCTCAATCAAGGCTCGCACGTCCGGTGACAAACTGATAGAGCGCGAGGCCGGGAATTTCCCCTCTTCGAGCGGGGGCCGCAGATAGAATTCGTCCGGTGAATTGAGACTCATCAGACCCTTGGGCGGCACCAGGAACCATTCGCGGCGCATAAATCCGGAGCTGAAGAAGATCTTTTTGTCTTCCTCCGACCAAGTCTGCGGAACAAAGCCGTGGATCGAAGCGGACAGGAAATCAATGGACACGTCCCACCATAGGTCAAACTGGACCGCATAGCCATGCTCTTTCAGAGTTGGATTGGCCAGGGTCGCAATCCGGGTATTCACAAAACTCAACTGCCCCTGTCGGTCATATTCTTCCATCCGCAAGGGAAAGAACGCATATTGGTCAACCCAGTAAATCAGCTTATGGGCGTAGTAGTCACGTAGCCATTCGGCCTTTGGTATGGCTTCAAGCACAAAGCATTTGACTCCACCGTCTGCGCTATAGAGCGGATATTCTTTACCCATGAGGGAGAGGTCTTTGGCGGCAACCTCAACATACCGCCCGTTTTCGTCGGTCAGCACGGCTGTTTGGCGCGTCTTGGGAAAACGCACCGTCTGATACAAAATATCCGTCCCGAGAATGCGCCACGAGAATTCCCAGGCATCCCGTCCGATCAAATTATCGAACGTTGCCGCGCTATTGGGTAAGCGGTCTTCCCGGCGAGGTTGGGGCTGACGACGGATTCGCCGGAGCGATGGGGAATAGGCAAACATGTCTATTTTCGTCCGGAACGTTTGATCCGTCCGATAGCCTATCCATAAGGTCTGATTCCCATACCGTTCGGGTGGAGAGACGCTTTGGGAGAGCCAGCGATAGATTTCCTGGCCGGGCTGGGTTGCATACAGATGTTCTCCAAACCCATTCTCGGGAAAATACAGGATGGGAATAAGCGTTACACGTTGATCCATAAATCCCGAGTTCGTCACCGAGAAAGCCATGTCGATCAGGACACAGTCCCAGAATGGCGAGTGTGGGAACTCCATGGCTCGCAGTGCCATTTCTTCAGCCGTATAGGGCGGTTGAAACGGAAAGGACTCGGCCGGCAGATAGGGCACAGCGACATCCCGCGGCGGGTCGCTGCGGAAATCGAGTCCACCTTTTTCCTCGGCCGTGAGCTCGGCAACCGTTTTCCAGGTCTTCTGTAACGTCGGATCGTTTTGGTCTGCCTCCACAGTCGCAGCCCCCGGATCACTGGAAGACAGGAGGCAAAAGACAACGAGCCACAAGAGCTGTTGCACGCGAGGAGCCATCTTAGGGTTGCGCCTTGACCTCAACGAGCGGAGAAGAGCCGTCAAAAACGAGATGTCCGGCTTCTTCTTGCAAACGGTAGCGCTGCTCTAGCTCTGCTGAAATGGTAACGTTCCGGTCTTGCGAAAACTTATCTGGATACAGGTGCGGGCGGAGGAAGAATTTCTCCGGAGAATATACCAGAGACTGAGATTTGAGCGGATACTTGAGCCAACTGCGACGCATGAAGTCGGGCTCAAACATCGTCTCTCGGTCCTCTGGAGCCCACTCCTTCACCCAGTGGGCGTCATGAGCGCTATAGCTCATCAGGTCGAGGGCGAGATCGTAATAGAGCGTAAACAAGCCGGCATAGCCGCGTTCTTCCAGGGCCGGGTTCGCCAGAGAGGCGTTTCGGACCTCAATCATCCGCAGTTGATTATCATTGTCGTACTGCTCGATACGCAGCGGATAGAAGCTGTGCTGATCGAACCAGTATATCAACCGGCTCATACGATAATGGGGCAGCCAGTCTTCCCGCCGAGTCGCCTCAACCACATAACAGGCCACGCCGCCGTCCGCCGTATAGTGCGAATAGGTGTCGCCCAGCATTTTAATCTGGTCCGACGGGACCGTATAAAAACTCCCGTCGGGCTTGGCCAGAGTGACCGTTGGGCGGGTGGTGGGAAAACGCACCGTCTCGTACAGCACATCCGTGCCCAGCAGGCGCCACGAGAATTCCCAGGCGTCGCGTCCCACCACATCGTCAAAGGTCTGAACGTTATTGGGGAAGCGCGCGTCCCGGCGGGGCTGAGGCTGGCGGCGTACGCGGCGCAGGTTTGGACTGTAGATGAAATTGTCCAGTTTGGTCGTTTCCTCCTTGTCCGTCCGTCTCAAGATCCACAGGTCCTGAAGACCCTGGTTCTCGGGCGGATAGGTATAGAAGAAGACCATTCGAAAATAGGCGTCCCCTGGCCTCACACTGAGCTGGCCGGCCACTCCATACTCGTCCGGCATATAGTGGCTATAGGCCAGCGTGATGCCTTCATCGAGGAAGCCGTTGCTGGTAATGGCACCGAACACATCGGCCATGGCGTGCGACCAGCGGGCGATGTGCGGAAATTCCATGGCCCGATAGCCCATCTCTTCCGCGGTATAGGGCGGCTGAAAGGGATAGGCCTCTGCCGGGAGATACGGAAGCGTCGCATCTCGGGGGGTATCGACCCGGAAATCAATACGCGATTTTTCCGCCTCGGACAGTTCTTCTACCGTCTTCCAGGTCTTGCGCGGGCCGCCGTTCTGCTCGGCAGCCCCAGCGACCGGGAACGTCAGACTGGACAGCAAGGCCCAGACCGTCAGGAAAGAAAAGCGCCCGTTCATAATCGGTCAGAACTCGTAACTCAGTTCCCAGCCGATATTGTCCCATTTATTATATTGACCGTAC
>WTHD01000396.1 GCA_011523265.1 Candidatus Binatota bacterium | reverse complement strand
AAGCCGGCATGGCCGGCGGGGCGGATGTCATTCTTATCCCGGAAATTCCCTATCATATTGAGCGGGTTGCTCAGACGATTCGGGAACGGACCAGACAGGGGAAGCACTTCAGTATTGTCGTGGTCGCAGAAGGTGCGCTGTCTCTCAGTGACGCCGAAAAGGTCAAAGAGCTTGTGCACCAGAAACGAGAGGCCAAAGACAGAGAAGAAAAGGAAAAGGCCTCGGCCAAGCTGGAAAAATTTCATAAGGAACACGTTGGCCATACGATTCATCTCACCCAGGAGTTGGAGCGCCTGACGGGTCAGGAATCGCGCCTGACCATTCTTGGCCATCTGCAACGCGGGGGGACGCCCTCGGCCACGGACCGTGTTCTTGCCACCTGGCTGGGCACGCGCTGCGCCCAGTTGCTGCGGGAAGGTCGCGACGGCTTTATGCTGGCCGTGCAGGACCAGGAACTCCGGCCCGTGCCTCTGGAAGAGGTCGCGGGGAAAAAGAAACTGGTCTCCCCGGACCATCCCCTCGTTGAAGCGGCGCGTCTGGTCGGGACCAGCTTTGGCGACTAATATGCTTCAGCCTGTCCACAACAGAGGGAGACACTATGAAAACGGAAGAGATCCTTTCTTATAGTCCAAAGATCCTCACCCAAGAACAGCGTGAGTTTTATTTTGATCAGGGATATCTGCTGCTGGAGAAATTCATCTCTGATGAATGGCTGGATACACTCTGGGCCACGACCAACGAGTTCATTGAGCAGAGCCAAGTCGCAACCCCGTCCAAAAAACTCTTTGACGTTGAGCCGAGTCATACCCCGAGCACTCCCCGCCTGCGGCGGCTCATTAGCCCGGTCGAGGCGCATCCAGTCTATCGTGAGTTTACGTTCGAAGGACCGCTGGCCGACCTCGCCCAGGACCTGCTTGGCCCGAACGTGAAATACCACCACTCGAAGCTCAACTTCAAATGGTCGGATGGGGGCGAAGAGGTGAAGTGGCATCAGGATATTCAGTACTGGCCGCACACCAATTATTCACCCCTCACCATGGGCGTCTACCTGAGTGATGTGGACGAGGAGATGGGTCCGATGGGGGTGATTCCCGAAAGCCATAAGGGACCGCTGTTTGATCTGTACAACGAGAACAATGAGTGGACGGGCGCCCTCAACGATCAGGATGTGGCCCGTGTCGGCACACACAATGCCGTGTGGCTGAAAGGCCCGAGAGGCTCGGTGACCGTCCATAACTGCCGCATGATCCACGGGTCGATGCCCAACCACTCGCCGCGCATGCGCCCGCTCCTCCTCCAGACGTACGCGGCGGCCGATGCGATTACGCTCACAAACTTGACAGACCAGTTCCCGCACTCGAATCGCATTATCCGTGGCGAGGCCGCGAAGTGGATCGACTTCGATCCGCGCCCGTGTCTCATGCCGCCCGACTGGTCTGCAGGCTACCGCTCCATCTTTGCCGTGCAGCAGATGGAAGAGGGTGCTGGCAGCCGGACGGTCGCTGGAAACGCGGAAATGATGTAGGCAACGAGTCGAACAGTCCCTGAGCCGACTGTGGCCCCCTTCAGGAAAGACACCCAAACGACAGGCATGAGAGAGAAATCAGGCAGCGGGTGAGACCTGCCGCCTATGAGCATCCCGGTCAGGCGTAGATTCCTGAACACACCTGGACGGCTCTTCCCGCAGAAGGAGGAGGCATGAAATTCGGTATCGTCCCAATTAACCTGCGTGAGTTCACAGACCCGGAAATGGTGATTCCGTTTGTCCAAAGGGCGGAAGCGCTCGGCTACGAGTCCGTTTGGACCGCAGAGCATGTGATTATTCCCAAGCAGTATGACTCGGTGTATCCCTACAACCCGGACGGAAAACTGCCGTTCAAACCTGACGCGTCGATTATCGACCCTTTGGTTGCCCTGACCTTTATCGCCTCGGCCACCTCGACGCTCCGGCTGGGCACCGGGGTCAACATCCTGCCCCAGATGAGTCCGCTCTATTTGGCCAAATGGGCCTCGTCGATTGATCATCTGTCCCAGGGACGGTTGATGCTCGGCCTGGGCATAGGCTGGCTGCGTGAGGAGTTTGCCGCTATCGGCGTGCCATTTGATCGGCGGGGCAAACGGGCCAACGAATATCTCGAAGCCCTCAAAGCCGTCTGGACTGGCGAGGAAATTGATTTCCGAGGCGAGTTTGTCAACTGGCAGGGGTTTACCATGCGGCCCAAACCCGCCCAGGCGGGTGGGGTACCGCTGGTCATTGGGGGAGTGACAGCACCGGCTATCCGGCGCACGGTCAAATATGGCGACGGTTGGTATGTGATTGGCAAAGACTTGGACGACTACCGGGCCCATATGCAGACGCTGGCAGAAGAATGTGACCGACAGGGCCGTGACAGACAGGAACTCGAAATCACCGCCTACTGGAATTACTACGGGGAAGGGCTGGACAGCCTCGCGGTGTACGAAGACCTCGGCGTGCACCGCCTCCTGGTCAATATGCACGCGCTGCGAGCTGGCGATGTCACCACCGCCATGGAGCGTTTTGCCGATGAGGTCGTGGCCAAACACGGCAAAGAGTGAACGTGTTCAGCATCTGTATGTCTATTGGAGGACACGTTTACTCTTTTAGTCTGAGGCGAGCCTGCGGCACGGGAAGACGGGAAGGATACGGCATATGAGCCACGTCACGTTCGGAACGACCTTGGGCGGGTTTGGGGGCGGGTTGGTTTCCGGACCGACGCTGTGTCGCTGGGCCGAGGAGATCGAACAGCTTGGTTATGACATCCTCTTCTACCGCGACCATGTGCTGTGGCACAGCCCGGTGCTCGACCCGTTCACTATGCTGGGCGCGTTTGCAGTGCGGACAACGAAGATCAAACTCGGTACCGGGGTACTGCTCCTCCCACTGCGCAATCCGACCCTGGTCGCCAAAATGATAGGCACACTGGACTGGCTGTCCGGCGGACGGGCCATTCTCGGCGTGGGCGTCGGAGGCGAGTTTCAGAAAGAATATGAAGCCTGCGGTATTTCGGTGCGGGAACGCGGCCGGCGTGCCACCGAGGGGCTGCGCGTGATTAAAGAACTCTGGACCAATCCGTCAGCAACGTGTGATGGCCAATTTCTGCAATTTGAGAGCGCCCGGATGACTCCGCGCCCGCTTCAGCAACCGCATCCCCCTATCTGGGTCGGCGGCCGGGTTGACGCGGCGCTAAAACGGGCCGGGACGTACGGGGACGGCTGGTTCGCGTATTTTGTGACGCCAGAGCGTTTTCGCACCAGCCTGGACAAGGCGCTGGAGCACTGGCATCAACGCGAGGCAGACGCGCGAACCACGTTTACCGGAGGCGTAGTCCTGTATTTCTGTATCGCGCCCACCTATGAGGCAGCGCGAGCGAATGCCGTGCACACTCTGTCAACGGAATATAATCAGTCGTTTGACAGAATTATTGATAAGTATAGTGCACTGGGTCCGGCTTCGGAGTGCGCGGCCACGATTCAACGCTATATTGACGCCGGAGCACAAAATATGACCCTGCTGCCGGCGGTTCCCGGGGCCGCGACCATGGATCAACTCCGAGACGTTGCGACAGACGTATTACGGTAGCTCAGGGCCGGCGGATGGTAGGAGAGGCGGGCCTGAGCGCAGCTTGCCTTCAATAAAGGGGACTTCGTAGGGTTGTTCGTGGTTGATGGGGCCGAGTCCGA
>WTHD01000117.1 GCA_011523265.1 Candidatus Binatota bacterium | reverse complement strand
CCCGGTCACGAGGGCGGTCAGCGGGGTGGTACCACCAAAGAAGAAGCCGAAGCAGGCAACAAAACCGACCACGGCAACCACGGGAGAAGCCCATAAGAGCAAGGCTATACCCACACCGCCCAGGGCATAACAGGTCGCCGCCAGTTGCAGCGGATCATAGCGATCACTCGCCCAGCCAAAACCCAGCCCGCTGAGCACGGACGCGCTCAGCAGCACACTCACCAGCAGGGCCGCGTGCTGGGCAGAAAAGCCTTGATCCGTAAAATAGGGATACTGATGGATCATCACGGAAAAGAGACAGCCATAGGCCAGAAAATAGATACCGATGAGCGCCCAGAAACGACCGGTTCGGAGCGTATCGCGGGCGGATATCCCCTCCCCTACGCCAACATCGGGCGGCGTGTCGTCCGTGGTCGGTCTCGTCTCGCCGTCCGGCAGCAGACCCAGGTCGGCCGGCGTATCTCGCAACAGCCCAAACAACACCGGAAGCAGGATAAGCCACAGCAGCCCGCCCAGGATCAACAGGGTGAGACGCCAGTCGACCCACTCGATACAAGACGAGGCAAAGGGTGTCATCAGCAGCCCGCCAACCGGAGCGCCGATCATGGCCGTACCCATGGCCCGACCGCGCTTGCGCGCAAACCAGCGCGAAATAACGATATTGACCGGCACATGGGCCAGGGCCGTAAACCCAACCCCCACCCCGAGACGCAGCACATAGAGTTGCCACAGGGCCGTCATCTGAGACAGCAGCATCAGGCACAGGCCGACCAGTACGGCCGCCGGAATCATGACCGCCCGCGGCCCATACAGCCCTACCGCTCGCCCGACAAAGGGAGCGGTGAGAGCAATGGCCAACATAAAGGCTGAAATCCCACCGGATACCTGCGCCCGGGTCCAGCCGAACTCTGCGGTCAGCGGTTTGAGAAAGACGGGGAAAGACAGATTACCCACACCACCGGCCATCGACATGCTGACAAAGCATGTCACGACAATCCACCAGCCATAAAAAAACGCGGGCGCCCCCTGGCTCAATCCTCCGTCCCGGTCTGCCATGCCGCTACGTATAGAGGCCCGGCCGCCTATCCGTCCAGGGCGGTCGTTTTTGACGGAGGTCGGAACGACGCCTCCTCAAATGGCGCGAATCTTGGGCAATACCTCCTGGGCAAAGAGTCGCAGGCTCTGCGTGGCGAGTGCATCCGGTAGGGAACCAAACTGAAACATCGCCAGGAGGGTTCCGCGTTTGCCCTCCTCGCGTTGGCGTTTGATTTGCGCGAGCACGCTTTCCGGTCCACCTAAAATGACGGTCCCATTCTCAATTCCCTCATCGACGCTATAGCCCATGGCCTTGCCCGTGTCTTTGCTCGTGACGTTCTTCAGCCAGTCGCGCATGCCGTTGACGCTCATATGTCCGGGGATAAGCGAGACGGTGCCGATATCAAACGACGCCAGCGCGCGGAAGAAGTGGTATTCCAAGTGTGCTTCAGCCTCCTGGCGGGCCTTTTTATCGCTCTCGCCAACGTATAACGCACAGATCGAGGCAAACATGTCATCAAAATCCTCGGGGACGGTGATGCTCTGCTCTTGAGCCAGCCGATAATACGTCTCGTGCACCGAGCGGGTGCGCTCAATACTGACCCACGGCGTAGCAATATAGGTACGATTCCTGACCGCAAAATCGAGCGAGTCCAGGCTGTTGGCCGCCATCCAGATTTTCGGATAGGGCTGCTGCAGGGGCTTGGGCCAGATATTGTAGTCCCGGACGCGGTAGAACTGGCCGTCAAAATCAAACCGCCCCTCACTCGAAAGCGCTTTCAGGACCAGGGAAAACCCTTCCCGAAACCGCGCCTGAGATTCCGCCGGGTTGACGTTGTAGGACAGGTATTCGGTCGGAAAGCCACGCAGCGCCCCCCATATGAAACGCCCATTGCTCAGGTGGTCCAGCATGGCAACCTCTTCCGCAATGGCCAGCGGGTGGTGTAACGGAATGCACGTGCCGGTGACCGCCACTTGCAGATGTTGCGTGCGCTGCGAGACGGCTGCCGCCATGAGGTGGGTCGAGGGTACCATGGCACAAAATCCGCCGCCGCCATGATGCTCCTGACAGGTGAAGCCATCCAACCCAAGCTCATCACTCAGTGTGATCCGGTCCAGCTCTTGTTGCAGCAACGCGTTTCCCCGGACAGGATCAAAATACCGATTCGAGCGCGGATACGATCCGGGCGTACCAACGGGAGCGTCGTCAGGCAGATGCGGCCAGCCAAACAGCACCATATTGAAGACTCTCATGCTCCCCCCTCTGGCGGAATGAAGGTGTGAATAGCCTGGATAACGGCCTCGCAATCCTCCACATACGGGAGATGTCCCGCCCCCGGAATCACCACGCTGCGAGCCTGTGGCAGCGACGCGGTCCACAGCGCGGCGTGCGCTGGCGCCAGGAGGGGGTCCTGCTCGCCCCAGACGACAAGCGTTGGGGTCGTCAGAAGATGCAAGTGATGGCGCAGGCTGCGACTGTGGAGGTAGGGGTCAAACACCAGGCGGATACTCGCGTTTCGGTTGTTGATGAATGCGTCGGTCCAGTCACTCAGCTCTGGAACGTACAGTGAGGCCTTCTCCAGAGCCGCATCAGGAAAAAGATACTGCGGCAGGCGGGCCGGGTCCGTATAGAAGAGATTGGGCACCTTGGTCCAGTCCTGCACCAAGCCGAGCGGGCTAATCAAAACCAAATTGGCAATCCGCTCCGGTCGGAGCAGAGCGAGCTCGGCCCCGACCCATCCACCGAGACACGAGCCGACGACAATCGGCCGTTTGAGCGACAGGGCCTCAAAGAATTGCAGCAGCAGCACCGCTACGTCGTGCGGCGTCTTCGCCCACCCCGGCAACGTGGATTGCCCATAGCCCGGCAGGTCGGGAACACACACCTGAAAACGTTCGGCTAAGCGTTGGTGGTAGTCCATCCAGCCCGGCTCGCCCCACAGCCAGTGGAGCCATACCAGCGGCGGACCCTGGCCAGCCCGACGGTAGCAAAATTGAAGAGCGTCCCGCGCCGCGCCATCTCCACGCAGTTCAAGCGTTTCTCGTTGCGGAGTCATACTCGCAGATTTTCCTTTTTGCCATTAGGGTTAGCATAAGCTCGGCGGTTCCTACAGCCTGGAACATTTGTTTTTGACTATACTCAATAATTTTTTGGTATAGCCGAAGCCCGACATATAGCTCTGACAAAAAGTGGGAGATGTATCATTTAGATGAATGAGTTCTTGCGAGGTGTGAGATCCGGGAGGACCGGGGGAGACTGTGGAGTTAAACGGCGAAGGGCTTATCGACCCACGCCAGGCTCACGGACTCCTCCCAGGTGTGCTAGGAGGAGGAGCGAAATTCTCAGTGAATGTCTCAAGGAGGTGTTTCATGCGGATAAAGCACGTCGTGTGTGGTCTGGTCGTGGTTGCTCTGATGGGCGGAGGCAGCTCTCAGGCGACGGCCGAGTTTTTCCCCTGGTGGGCGTTTGACAGTGTCATTGAGGAGGTTCAGGACCGGGGGACGCTGAGAGTCGGGCTCGGGCTGTTCCCGCCCGGGTCAGCCTGTAATGCCGACGGCGAGTTGGTCGGCTTCGAGATTGATGTGGCGACCAAAATAGCCGCAGACATGGAGGTTGAAATCGAATTTGTGCCGACGAACTGGAACTATATTATCCCGTCACTGATCGCGG
>WTHD01000260.1 GCA_011523265.1 Candidatus Binatota bacterium | reverse complement strand
CTTCCCGGTCGGCAAGAAGGCGCAGGCCGCCGACTTATTGCCGCCCGTCTCGTCGAGCGCCCGGCCCAGATAGTGCCGCGCCACCTCGGCGAGCAGACCGGGGAGATGCAAGCCGTTGCCCAAGCTGCGGTTCAGCACCGGGTCGGCAGCCTGCGCCTTCTTGCCGACCGGGAAGAGAGCCGACCGAATGTCCCCGGCGTCGATGACGGGCGCGGCTGTCCAGATAGCGGCCCGCGACAGGGTGTTGGACAGCTCCCGGACATTTCCCAGCCAGGGGTGTTGCAGCAGCAGATTCCTGGCCTCGGCCGAGAGCTGCTTCGGCACCCAACCGGGCTGCCTGTCGCACTCGGTATTGATGCTCTCCAGGACGTGGTCGATCAGCAGGCCGAGATCGCCCGGCCGCTGGCGGAGCGGCGGCAGACGCAGCACCCCAACCGCCAGCCGATGGAACAGGTCCTCTCGAAAGCCTTGCTCGGCGACTTCGTCTTGCAGGTCCCGATTGGTGGCGGCAATGACGCGAATGTCGATGGTCTTGGGCCGTGTCGAGCCCAGCCGCTGGACTCTCCCTTCTTGCAGGCAGCGCAGGAGTTTGACCTGGGCGGCCAGGGGCAGCTCACCGATTTCGTCGAGAAATAGGCTGCCGGTGTGGGCCGCTTCGAGATAGCCGGCTCTGGCCTCGGCTCCGGTGAACGCCCCTTTTGTGCTGCCAAAGAACTCGGCTTCGACCAGCTCGCTTGGAATTGCCCCGCAGTTGACCTCAATAAACGGCCCGGTGGCTCTGGGGCTTGAGGCGTGAATCGCCCGGGCGAACAGCTCCTTGCCGGTTCCTGACTCGCCCTGGATCAGGACCGGAACGTCGTGCGCGGCCAGCCGTCTGGCTCGGGCAATCTCTGTTTTCATCGCCTCACAGCGGTGGATGATCGCCCCGAACTCCGGGGCTGCCTGGGGCAGTCCCTGGCTGAGGCGCAGAATCTGGTCAGCGTTGATGTGCGGCAGGTATTCAGCCGCAATCTCAAACGGGAACGACACCGTGCGCACGCCGTCTTCGAGGGAGGACTCTATCAGCTCGGCGGGATGGCTGGTTTTGGCCAGCACAATCCACACCGCAGCCATGGCCGGCGTCCCCGGACTGAGGTGATAGACGAACCGCGCATCAGTCCCTCTCCCAACACCCAGCCCGTCAAGCACCGCGACCGTGGCCTCATAGATCTCGTCGAACCGCGTCGGGCTGCTCAGACGGACCGGGTGCAGGCTCGCCGCCATGCCCAGGCGTTCTTTCAGCCACTCACGGTAGCGCCGCGACTGCTTGGGCGCATGGTCGCTGAGCAAATGGATTGCGTCAAAGTGCAGCTCCCGCACGGCCTGACCGATAGGACCCAATTCGCCGTTCAATTCGTTGCAGGAGGCGCGCAGGTCAGTATTGCCCAGCCAGGCGACAAGTACGCGTTGGGACATACCGTGTTCATACAAGATTTCTTGTGGATTGCAAGTTCTTGTGTCACTCCGGTGAATAGGTTATCTATCCGGGCACGGAGAAAGGGGCAGAATGCCTGGACCGAAGCGTTGCGATGCTACTGGAAGCGGGACGTTGAAGGATGGCACGGGGTTTGCAGTATTCCTGACACAGTAGATCGAACAGCGGAGAACAAGACTATGCTGCGTGAGTATCGGCTGACCAACTTCAAAGCCTTCGGCGAAACCGTCACCATACCCATTCGTCCGCTCACGCTGATCTTTGGTGCGAACTCGTCGGGCAAGAGTTCGATTTTCCAGTCGTTGTTGCTCTTGAAGCAGACGCTTGAGGAGGCGAAAAACCCGAATACCGCTCTGCTGCCCAAAGGGTCTTTGGTCGATTTGGGAATATATTCAGACTTCATTCATCGGCACGAGACAGACAGAAATTTCGAGTTCGGAGTACGGTTTAACCTGGGAAACACGAATGAATCAACGGTACACGAAGACAGACGGCAAGAATATATACCAAGCCCCCCGAGAGGCCGGCAAATCCTCAATGCTGTGGGTATAGCGGATACCAGCCTCACTCTAAAATTTTCCTATGATGAAGAGAAGCGCATCTTAGAGCCCTTCGGCCTAGACCTCACCATCGAAGACGAACAGCTCCCTCTGATTTCGTATAATGACAACAAGGTCTCCTTCAATTTTGAATCAAAATTCTGGCGTCCTTGGTGGATTCATATGAAGCGTTATATAAGTGACTTAATTGCTTGGGCACATTCGATAGAAGACGGGGAAACTGGGGAGGATATAGGAAGGGATTGGCAGGGCCTTCAATCAACTCTGAAACGCTACCAATTAGAAGACATAATAGTAGAAAGTATTGGTTTTCGGAAATTCTTTCCGGACAAAAAGTTGGGGAGTATCAGCTTTCGGAAATTCTTTCCGGACAAATTTAAGTTTGATCTCATGTCGTTTACAAAGCTTGTCAACTGGAAGATAAACATTTCCCTCGTTGCCCAGTACGACACTGATGACAGGACGGAATACGACGAAACCCCGGACGTAAGTCATCGAGACGTTAGAGAAGAGCTGAACGAATCAGTATGTCAGATCGCCGCGGCTATCTGCTCTCCTCTCCCTCGCATCTTAGAAAATTTGGCGTATCTGGGCCCTTTACGTAGTCAGCCGGAACACTACTACGAATACAGCGGTGACGTATCTGAATATGTTGGACAACGAGGCGAGAACCTTCCTTCCATCCTATTCAAAAAGCCGGATATATTGGAGGAAATCAACGACGCCCTAGAACGTCTTGGAGTGAGATACCGTCTGAAGCTTTCCAAGCTACGGCATGAAGACGACAGTCTGAGCGATATTTTTTCTCTTCTCCTTATCGACAAGAGAACCGGAATAGACGCCAGCCTGCGGGATGTTGGCTTCGGCATCAGCCAGGTGCTGCCCATAGTTGTGCAAAGCTGTCTCTCCGAGAAGAAGACGCTCTTGATCGAACAACCGGAAATCCATCTTCATCCCGCCCATCAGGCCGAACTCGGAGACCTGTTTATCAGGTCTGCCAAGGAACGGGGCAATACCCTTCTGCTGGAAACGCATAGCGAAAACTTGATTCTTCGCATCCTGCGACGGATTCGGGAAACGACGGAAGGCGAGTTACCTTCAGACCTGCCTCCCATCCGCCCGGAGGATGTCTCTGTCCTGTACGTCCAACCGGGTGAAAAAGGCGCGCAAGTCGTTGAAATTCCGGTGACTGAAGACGGCGACTTCGACCGCCCCTGGCCCCAAGGCTTCTTCGAGGAAAGCATAAAGGAACTGGTTTAACGATGATCCACGAGTACGCGCTAGAACCCGAACTTGTCGCCTCGTGGCATGATCCCCTCAAATTTCGATTCTTTGTTGAGCAGTTCGGTTTTGGCACGGGAAGAATAGTTTCTCGCTATCCCAAGAAGTGGAGAAAACTGGTCTGGGATGCCTTCAACACGACTTCTGGCAACACCGCCAGTCCAGTGGCCAGGGCACGGATGACCAAGCTGCTGAAGCAACTTACGAAGCCTGAGGTCAAGCGGCTGGAACGTGTATGGGACGAGGCCCGGGATTGGCTCATCAACGCAGAGAGCGAACATGAACGCAGGCCCTTTCATGCAATCCTGGCCCGCGATAATCCTCGCGCGTATGCAAACGTAATACGCGAAGCCGACATTCTGTCTGATACGGCTGCTGACTGGGATGCGCCGCAC
>WTHD01000537.1 GCA_011523265.1 Candidatus Binatota bacterium | reverse complement strand
GTCGCCCGAGGCGAGCCGGGGCAACCAGGCCTTTTTCTGGGCGGAGCTAGCGCCGCGCATCAGGGCGAAGGTGACCAGCGCTGAAGAAAACAGAAACGGACCCGGCACTATGGCGCGGCCCATCTCTTCGAGCAGCAGGGCCATATCGAGCAGCCCGAGCCCAAGCCCGCCGAATTTTTCCGGAACGAGCAGACCGGTCCAGCCCAGCTCTGCCATTTTCCGGTGCAGCTCAGGGGAAAATCCGTACTCGTCGTCCAAGAGCGCTCGCACGAACTGGGGGGAGCACTCCTGGGTCAGAAACTCTCGGGCTGAGTGCTGGAGCAGGTCTTGTTCTTCCGATAAGCCGAAGTCCATGCTGATTCCCTGGGGTGTGCGTTAGCGCGACTTGGGCATGCCAAGCCCACGTTCGCTAATGATGTTTTTCTGGATCTGGGACGTTCCGCCCCCGATAATGAGACCCAGCGTGAACATGAACTCATACGGCCAGACGCCATTGTCGATCACGTGTGAGGCCCTCCGGTTGAGCGGAGCGTAGGAGTTCATGATTTCAAGGGCCAGCGCACAAATATCGTGGTTCAGTTCGGTTCCGACCAGTTTATTCACCATGGCGCCGATGCCGGGCTTGCGGCCTTTGGTGGCGTCCGTGAGTTGCCGAAAGGAGTGGTATTTCATGGCTTCGACCCGGGTGGTCAGATCGGCCAACTGCTGACGAATGCTCGGGTCTTCCGCCGCAGGCTGGCCATAGCGGCTGTGGCTGCGGGCCAGGCGGACAAGGTTTTGCATCATGAGCTGGGTACGGGTAGTCGAGCCCAGCATATTGCGTTCATGAAACAGGGTGGCGTTGGCGACCAGCCAGCCCTGGTCGAGTTCGCCGACCAGATTCTCACGCGGGACATGGACATCCTCAAAGAAGACCTCGTTAAAGCCGGCGTCACCCGTCATTTGGACCAGGGGGCGGACCGTGATCCCCGGTGTCTTCATATCGATCAAAATATAGGAGATACCGCGATGCTTGGGCGCATCCGGGTCGGTCCTGACCAAACAGAACATCCAGTCTGAGAATTGAGCCCCGGAGGTCCAGACCTTTTGGCCGTTGACGATGAATTCGTCGCCCACGAGTTCGGCTCTGGTCCGCAGCGAGGCCAGGTCCGAGCCCGAACCGGGCTCGGAATAGCCCTGGCACCAAATCTCTTCCGCGGTGAGGACCTTGGGCAAATAGCGCTGTTTCTGCTCTTCCGTACCGACTTGCAGCAGGGTGGGACCGAGCATGGTCAAACCGGACGCGCCGATCAGACCCGGTGCGCGTGCCAGGACCAGTTCTTCATTCACAATGGTCTGGCGCATGATGTCGGTGTCGCCCTGACCGCCGTAGGTTTTGGGCCAGCCTAGGGCGACATAGCCGGCCTTATACAGCCGGCGCTGCCAGCCCTTGGCACGCTGGATGCGGCGCGGGTCGTTCGGCGGCAGGTCGCTCAGGGTTTTGTCTTTTTTCGGCACGTTGGCCTTGAGCCAGGTCCGTACCGTTTTCCGAAACGCCTCGTCCTCTTTGGAATATGCCAGGTCCACGCAGGCTCTCCCTTCAACGCCTAGAGATTATACAAGCGCTTGGCGTTCTCGCCGATAATTTTTTGCCGGGCGTGGGTCGGGAGTTTTGCGCAGGAGGCTTTCACTTCGTCGACCACACCGGGAAAGGTGCAGTCGAAGTGGGGATAGTCCGACCCCCAAATGACACACTCCTCAAGCCCCAACTCGGCGATGCTGCTCAGTGTGCTCTCGTCCGGGTCCATGGAGATGAAGCACTGCTCGCGAAAATGTTCGCTCGGCCGCTTTGTGAGCCACGGGACGTAATGGCCCATGGTGTCAAAATGGCTGTCCATACGGTCCAGCCAATAGCCGAGCCAGCCGACCCCGGACTCCAGAAACGCGACTTTGAGGCCGGGAAACCGGGCGAGCACACCACCACAGATAATGTCCATACAGGCCCCCTGCTGTTCCCAGGGGTGACAGACCATATGAAAAAAGAACGGGTCCTTATAGCGCTCTTGGCCCAGGGTCGGCATCTTGGTGCCGAAACTGCCATGAATGGCAACCGGCACGTCGAGTTCCTGGGCTTCCTGCCAGAGGGGGTGATAGGCCGGGTCGTTGAGCCGACGGCCGTTAAACGGATTGGGCCGAATAAAGACGGCGCGCATCCCGAGCTCTTTGACAACGCGGCGCATTTCGGTAACGGCCGCCTCGACATCTTGTAATGGCAGCGGAGCCACGCCGTAAAAACGCTGCGGGTAGGCTTGGCAGAAGTCGGCCAGCCAGTTGTTATAGGCCCGACAGGCCGCGGCCGCGACCTGGGAGTCGGTGATGTCGCCGTAGATGAGCCATAGCGTCGGGTAGAAAAAGGCGACCTCAATGCCCTCAAGGTCCATGTCTTTGACCCGTTCGTGTGGGTCGTAGCCGCCGGGGACAATCTCGTCCCAGGACATCGTGCGCGCCCGCTGGGCGTCTGACATGCCACCGGGCGTGCAGGCCGCGGCAATCGCCATATTGCGGTCGCGCCGCAGCTCGCCGTTGATTTTGAGACAGTCGATCCCCTCCGCATCCTTGGCAATCTGAATCACCTGGGCCCGATAGGCCGGCTCGGTGTATTCTTGCCAAACGCTCGGTGGCTCAAGCAGGTGTCCGTCTGCGTCAATGATGGTTGCCATGACTCCCTCCTCTGAGTAATGCGGCAAAGAGGAAACGTCTCCTCCAATAGATACGAGATGCTGGATACGTTTCCTCTTGAAGCTATTGGGGCGGCTCCGGCGGCAGGACACGCAAATGATTGCTGATTCGCTCGTAAGTCCCCCCCTCTTCTACCAACCCCTTTAAGGACACCACACAACACTCCTCCTTGTCGCTCAATTCCTGCCAGTCAACGGATTGGGGGGGGATACCGATCTTCACGATGACGGTATCGACCGACAGGATAAATTCTTCCAGGGCGGCAAAGATTTTTACCTGCGGCTCCAGCGGAGAAACAACGATCTCCTTGTAGGGCAGAGGCAGGCGTTCCTCAGGGACGAGCTCATAGTCCAGGGTCACGCGCAGGACATCTTCAGCCGGGCGGGTGAGTTCCGCATTCGAGATTTCGATAAGGGGTTTATACACCTCGGGCTCGGAGCAACCACCCACGAGGACAAGGAGCGGCAAGAGACGGAGCATGAAAAATCTAGGCATGAGACCTTTTCCACATCTTTTTTCGTGCTTGTGGCTTATCACGTGCAGAAAGGGAAGAAAAACCCGCATAGGGAACGGCTCGCCTCTCAGGCGTAGTCAGGAACCGAACTGGCTCTCGCTTCATGGCTTGATTGCGGTCGCGTAGAGCACGTTGGCTTCGACCGCGGCCACGCCACTGGCACGGATAGCGGTGAGATTGGCCGTGCGAACCTGCTCACGCTCGACTGGCTCCAACTGCTCGATCGTCCCCCTGTAGCCCGACCCGAGAACGGCGGCCCACCAGTCTTCCGGCGAGCGAAGGACGTGGACGCCGGTCTCGCTGGCAGCCTGCACGTCGTGGACGCCGCCCTCTTCCAGCATGGCCTGAAGGGTCTCAGGGTCGGAGATACGATCCCAGGGGTTGAAGCCCTTGTAGAGCTCGGGGCGAACCGCGGCGACGGCCTCCCAAAATGCCGTGTTGGCGGGCTCAAAGAAACGCGGCCCCCAGGTTGTGATGGCGAGTACTCCCC
>WTHD01000022.1 GCA_011523265.1 Candidatus Binatota bacterium | reverse complement strand
ATGTAGGTCCAGTTCGTCCGAGCAAATTCAAGCTCCACCCCCATGTCTGCGGCTACTTTGGTCGCGACATCGATCTCGAAGCCGATCAGTTCGCCGTCGGCATTGCAGGCCGACCAGGGCTCGAACAGGCCGAGACCAACTTTCAGAGTCCCACGATCCTGGACCTCCTCGATGACGCTATCGAAAGCCCACCACGGGAAAAACTCGGCCGTCGCGCGCGAGCTGAAACCGCCAATCAGGGCAGTAACGACCAGACCACACAATATGTGCTTTGTCCGCATCGGACACCTCCTTTAAAGATTCGTTCCTCTCAGCCCCTAGCACACGTGACGCGGTTTTCAAAATCCAAGTGGGCGCTCGGATGATCGACGTATCCTCTCTCTACGTCACACCGCCATTTGCTCCTACCGTTCTGCTGAGCTTGCCCGGGACATCTTCAGCTTATCGCCCGGCTGTCTCAGGCGAGGTCTGGTCGAAAGCAGAGAACAGCGCTAGTATTGGCTCATACTCACCGCGACGTTCGCAAACCGGCCCACTGCGGCCAAACGAAAAAGGGGGTGCAGTGTGAGTGCGCTGGATCATATTCGAATACTCGATTTAACCCAATTTGAAGCCGGCCCTTCGTGTACTGAAATTCTGGCCTTTCTCGGTGCAGACGTGGTGAAGGTGGAGCCGCCCAAAGGAGGGGACCAGGGCCGGTATCTCATTACCGATAAGCCGGGACTCGACTCACCCTACTTTCTCTTGTTGAACGCCAGCAAAAAAAGCATCAGCATCAATCTCAAAAGCGAAAAAGGGATGAGCCTGTTTAAGCAGCTCGTGCCCCATTTTGACGTCCTGGTTGAGAATTACGGCCCGGGCGCCATCGCTAAACTGGGTCTGGGGTATGACGTTGTCTCGGCCATCAATCCGCGGATTGTCTATGCCCAGGTCAAAGGGTTTGGGACCTACGGCCCATATTCCGGATTCAAGAGCTTTGACATGATTGCCCAGGCCACCGGCGGAGCCATGAGTGTCACGGGCACGCAGGACACGCCACCGCTGCGTCCTGGCCCGACCATAGGCGATACCGGAACCGGGATCCACTGTGCCGTGGGCATTCTCTCAGCTCTGCTCCAGCGCGAGAAAACCGGGACCGGTCAGCGGGTCGAAGTGGCCATGCAGGATGCGGTAGTGAATCTGACCCGCATTGGCATGATGAGTCATTATTACGGCACCGTCCCGGCACAACGCTCGGGCAATCGGCTCGCGGCCATGGCCCCAACCGATCTCTACCCATGCGCACCGGGCGGGCCCAACGACTATGCCTACATCATTAACACCACCCCGGCGATGTGGGAGGGCACCCTGACAACCATCGGACGAGCGGACCTCATCAGCGACCCCCGTTTTTGCGACCAGAAGAGCCGCAATAAGCACTTTGACGAAGTGTTTGCCATCATTGCGGACTGGACGAAACAGCGCGACAAATTTGCGGTCATGGAAGCTTTTGGCAAAGCCGGTGTGCCGTGTGGAGCCGTGCTCGACAGCGGCGATATCCTCGCCAACGGACACCTCAAAGAGCGCGGCATGATCACAACGGTTGAGCATCCAACGCGGGGGTGTTTCACCATGCCGGGCTGCGCGGTTCAGATGTCAGATTCTCCATCCGAGGTTCATCCTGCTCCGCTCTTGGGGCAGCACAATGCCGATATTTTCGGCTCTCTCCTGGGTCTGACGGAAGGCGATTTGGCGGGACTCAAGAACGACGGCATTATCTAATCGGTGACCCCGTTCCTCAAGAGAGATACCCTTGCGGCTCCGCCTCAAAGCTGACACAAAAAAGAGCCGTACAGGAGGACTGGCATGGAAGAGGTCACCAGAGAAATTTTGTGGAATATCTCACTGACAGGCAAGGTCGTGATGTATGTCCTACTGTTCACGACCTTCTTTGGTGCACCGCTCTACCTCGCCTACGAATGGTGGAAGCGGATTAAGCACGGGTCTGCGACCACGCGGATTGATAATATTCCGGAACGAACCAAACTGTTTCTGCTCGAAGCCTTTGGGCAGGGGAACGTCGTGCAGGAAAAGCCGGGCGGCCTCTACCATCTGACGCTGTTTGTCGCCTTCTTTGGCCTGTTCATCGGGACCGGGTTGGTCACCCTTGAGCATGATACACCCATGCACTTCTATTTTGGCGCCTTCTACAAAGTCTATAAATTTGTCCTCGATACCTGCGGGGTGTTGCTCATTGCCGCCTGCGGATTGTTTCTATACCGCCGCTACGTCCAGCGTCCAGCGGCTCACGCCGGTCCGGCTGAAGAAAAAATGGTTGATAATTTTGAGAACCGCGTCGGCTATGGCCTGCCATTAGTGCTCATCCTGCTCATTGGCGTGACCGGCCTCATGCTTGAGGGGGTGCGCATTCACACCAACCCCGCGAGTCATCCGGGCTGGGCCTATGCGGGGATGGCGTTCGCCGGTGTTTTTGCCCTGGCCGATGCAGGAGAGGGTACGCATCAAATCGTGTGGTGGGTACACCTGCTCATTATCACCGCATTCTTCGGTCTGATCCCGTTTACCAAGATGCGGCATATATTCCTGGCACCGGTCAATATCTTCTTCAGCAGTCTGAAACCCCGCGGCCGCCTGGAGCCGATTACCGACTTTGAAACTGCGGAGACCTTCGGCGTCTCACAGGTTGAGGAGTATAGCTGGAAACAACTGCTCGATATGGCATCCTGCCTCGAATGCGGACGCTGTACGCTCAACTGTCCTACGGTTAATACGGATAAGCCGCTGAACCCCAAAAAGCTGGTCATGGTTCAACGCGAGCATCTCATCCAAAAGACACCCTTTCTCTTACAGCTTGCCGCGGTCAAGGCACAAAACGCGCGAAACGGCGATCAAGTGGAACTGCCGGTCTGGGAGGGGTCGGATATGATTACCGAGGTGGCGACCGAAGATGTCATCTGGGGCTGTACGACGTGTGGGTGGTGTGAGGAAGGCTGTCCGGTCAATATCGAGCATATCCAGCGGATTGTGGACATGCGGCGCTACGACGTGATGATGGAAGCGCGGTTTCCACAGGAAGTGGTCAACGTCTTCAAAGGCTTGGAAACCAATTCCAACCCGTGGAATCTGGGCTTTGACAAACGCGCGGATTGGGCGGCCGGTCTGGGTGTGAAGACCCTGGCCGAAGACCCTGAAGCCGATGTGCTGTATTGGGTTGGCTGCGCCGGTTCGTTCGATGAACGCAACCAAAAAGTCTCTACCGCCATGGTCAACATCTTACAGAAAGCCGGCGTGCGCTTCGCCATCCTGGGCAAAGAGGAAGGCTGTACGGGCGACCCGGCACGGCGTTTGGGCAACGAGTATCTCTACAGCATGCTGGCTGAGCAAAATGTTCAGACCCTGAATGGCTACAACGTCAAGGAAGTGATTACCCAGTGTCCGCACTGCTTCCACACGATTGCCAACGAATATCCGGACCTGGGCGGGAACTACAAAGTCTACCACAGCTCGGAGTATATCGAGGAGTTGGTCAAGCGAGACAAGATCAGCCCGCGTGTCCTGAACGAGCAGAACACAACTTTCCACGACCCCTGCTATCTCAGTCGTCACAATGGTCGCTACGCGCCGCCTCGCGAGGCGTTGCGGGCCATTCCGGGCATCAAGCTCAATGATGTCGAGCAGTCGAAAAACCGCACCTTCTGTTGCGGTGCCGGTGGCGGCTCGGTCTGGAAAGAAGAGACGCAAGGTTCACGGATCAATTACACCCGCGTGGACCAGCTCATGAAAGCCGAGCCCGAGACCATTGCCGTTGGCTGCCCTTACTGCATGATCATGATGGACGATGCCGTCAAAGGGAAGGACCTTGACGAAAAAGTTCAGGTCAAAGACCTCGTTGAACTCGTCTCCGAATCACTCAATGACGAGGCAGAGACGGCACACACGGAAGAGGCAGAAACAACCCATTAAGCTATCAAGCATTGTATACTCTTCTGTTTCAGAAACTCCTCCCTCTCTCGAAGAGGAATAAGGCGAGTAGGAAGGCGCTTCTCCTTCTCCTCTCTGCCGTTCTTTTCGCCTGCCCTGCCGCCTCTTCCTCTTCTCCCCTGGTCATTATCCACCCCCAAAGCGGAACCCCCATCCGCGTCGCGGTCGAAGTTGCAGACACGCAAGAAAAACGTCAACTGGGCCTCATGTATCGCAACGCACTCCCGGCGTTCGGCGGCATGCTCTTTATTTTCCCGCAGGAAGGCCCGCTCAGTTTCTGGATGAAAAACACCCCGCTGCCGCTCGATATCATCTATATCAACGCGGATTTCACCATCGTTCATATCGCCGAAAACACAGCACCCTACTCCACCGCCAACATCCCCTCTCAACACCCGGCCAAATATGTGCTTGAAGTCAATGGCGGATTTTGTCGGCAACACGGCATCGTCGCCAAGGATCGGGTTGAGTTCTCACGGGTTACCTCAAAACTCCTGTAACGGCCAAGGGGTCGGGAACAATTTGGCTGCGTAGCCAAAAAATGGTAAGATTCCGCATCGTGACGGTTGCATCATACGTCAGCCTCTTTGTTCTATCCGTGTTCACGCTAGGAGTGATGCCGCTCTCCAGGCACCCGTCAGCCCTTCTCGGATTCTTCCCCTTATCACCACCTATCGTCTCAGACGGAAAACTGGAAAAAGGGAAATTCCTCGTCGCAGCAAACCATCTGCACGACCCCAATTTCTCACAGACCGTCATCTATCTCGTTGCCTACGGCCAACGGGGTGCTCTGGGCGTGGTAGTCAATCGTCCGACGGACGTCCAGTTGGCGCGGGCCCTGCCACATTTGGCAGACCAACCACATGCGGAGGATGTCATCTATGCCGGAGGTCCGGTAGGACGCACCCGTATGCTCTTACTCGTTCGCTCACAGACATTTCCACTTGGAGAAACGCTCCCGATCACGGAAGAGGTTTCAGTGACGTCCAGTCTCGATAATCTAACCAAGCTGGTTGCGACGACAACGGCACAGTTCCACGTGTACGCGGGCCATGCCGGCTGGTCACCCCTTCAACTTGACTCCGAAGTCGCACGGGGCGACTGGCACGTTATGCCCGGTGACCCGGCAACGCTTTTTGATACAGACCTGAAAAACGTCTGGTCAGACCTGAGTAGTAAAGACGCCCCTGACGCTGCGGAGTGGATCCACCATATACAGCCCATATATCCGAAAAGACCTCAGGACAGTTCCTAAAGAGTTTTTGGAGGAAACGCCATGGCAAGCATCGAATGGATCACTCGTTTATTTCACTCCATTGATACCAACGATACCGATACTTTTGCGGGCTTCCTCACCCCTGACGCGCTTTTTAAGTTTGCCAACCAAGAGCCAGTCATCGGGAAAGAGGCGGCACGTCAAACGGTAGCCGAATTTCTCTCCAGTATTAAAGCCATTCAGCACGACGTCCTGGACGTTTGGGAGAAGGGAGGAGCGACGGCGTGCCACGGCATCGTGACCTATACTCGTCACGACTCCAGTCAACTCCGCGTCCCATTTGCCAATGTGTTCAAAATGCAGGGCAACTTGATTCAAGAATATCTGATCTATGTCGATGCGTCGCAACTCTATGTCCCAGGGGGGGACGCACCGTAGTGCTATCGAACAAAGTCCTGAGCCTCAGCCCCTGACCGGGAGCCCTGGCGGAGAGGCTGGCCGGAGGGATATTGACAGATAAAGGCGTCCTCGGATAGGGGCCTTCGGGATGCAAACAGTATGCACGGCAGAGAGAGTACGGAGAAGTCCCTATTTTTCCCGGTTAGAATCTTTCAAACTGAGGCATTATCGAGAATTTGACTTATTCGCCAGGATATATTAGCAACCTGTGTACTGATCCCATACAGTCGCGGTAGAAGCGGTTCACGAAGGAGAGACAGGAGAATTATGACACACAAGACATACCTCATATGGCTACTCGTGTGGGCCTGTTTGAGCGGCTGGTCGGAACGTGTCAGTGCCCAGCCAGTCGAACAATTGATAGAAACGCAAAGTGATGCGGTAACGGAGGCCATCCGCTCCCAAGACACAATCGATGCTCTTGCAGACGAAACACAGCGCATGCTGAGCACCTATCGGAATGCCATCCGACAGACAGGAAGCCTTCGCGTCTACGTTGAGCAACTCGACCGTCTCCTTGATTCCCAACAGAAAGAAGCCGCCTCTCTCGAGACTCAACTCCAAGAAATTGAGATCACCCAGCGCGACATCGTGCCTTTGCTCGTCCGTATGCTGGATCATCTCGTCCAGTTCGTTGCCCTGGATATTCCTTTTTTACCCCAAGAACGTCAGGAGCGGCTGAATCGTCTCCGAAACACCTTCGATCAATCGGATCTGACGATTACCGAGAAGTATCGGAGCATTATGGAGGCGTACCAGATTGAAACGGACTATGGCAGGACGATCGAGGGCTATCGTGGAGCAGTCAATATCGACGGGCAGGAACGCACGGTTGACTTCTTGCGGGTCGGACGGCTGGCGCTGCTGTATCAGAGCCTGGACGGCCAAGAGGTAGGGCACTGGAATCGGAGCACCCAGGAGTGGGAAGCCCTGCCAGGTAGCTATCAACGGGCCATCAATCGGGGGCTACAGATCGCGGCGAAACAATCAGTTCCCAACCTCCTGTTGCTCCCCGTTCCAGCTCCAAGCGAGGTGACTCAGTGAACATAGTACGATGGAGTGTTGTGTGGGTGCTCTTCCTGGTCGGGTCCCCCCGACTGGAGGTTTTTGCGCAAGAAGGTCCCCAATCTCTCCAGGAATTGTTTGACCAGGTTCGTGCTGAACGGCAGGCCGACTCCGAAGTACATAGCGAGCGCGAGTCTCGTTTCCTGGCAGAGCGTGACCAACGTCAAAGCCTGCTCCAGCAGGCCGAGAGAGAACTCGCCAGCGTCAAACAACAGAGCGAAGAGAAACAGGTAATCTTCAGGACAAACGAAGACAACCTGGTGCAACTCCGCAGCCAACTCAAAGAGCGGGCTGCCTCACTGGGCGAACTCTTCGGTGTCGTCCGGCAGATTTCACGCGATACGGCCGGGATGATAGAGGGGTCGTTCGTTTCCGTCCAGTCCGGCGAGCGAGTCGATTTTCTCAACACGATGGCCGAAAGCACGGAACTCGCTTCGCTGGAAGAGCTTGAGCGGTTGTGGCTCACCCTGCTGGAAGAAATGACACAGTCCGGACAGGTGGTAAAATTTGCCACGACCGTGACCGAGCCAGATGGTGCCCAATCAGAGAGGGAAATTGTCCGGATCGGGACGTTCAATGGCGTCTCTGAAGGACAGTATCTCCGGTACGTGCCGGAGACCCGTCAGCTCGCCGAGTTGGCACGCCAGCCCGAGGGGCAGTATATCAGCGCCGCGCAAGATCTCGAACAGACAACGGAGGGGTATACGGCGTTTGGTGTTGACCCGTCCCGAGGAGCTATTCTCGCGGCTCTTGTGCAAAGGCCAGGCGCGTGGGAGCGGATTGAGCAAGGTGGGATTATTGGTTTCGTTATCCTCGCCATCGGTTTGATCGCCGCAGGGTTGATTGTGGAGCGGGCAATATATCTGTGGCGGGAAGACCGGCGTATGCAGGCGCAACGCCAGATGGATGAACTCAAAGCCGACAATGCTTTAGGGCGTGTCATGCTCGTATACCAGTATGACACGGATCAAAATGTTGAAACCCTGGAAGCGCGCTTGGACGAAGCGATCCTGGAACAAATTCCGATCCTGGAACGCGGCTTGGCGACGCTCGGAATTTTTGCCGCGGTTGCCCCGCTGCTCGGGCTGCTCGGCACGGTCGTCGGTATGATTGATACCTTTCAGTCCATCACGCTGTTTGGAGCGGGTGATCCGCGGGTCATGTCGGATGGTATTTCGCAGGCGCTCGTGACCACCCAGCTTGGGTTAAGCGTGGCGATTCCGATCGTCCTCCTGCATTCCCTGCTGTCCAGCAAGAGTGGCCGCCTTGTTCATACATTGGAAGAACAGAGTGCGGGGATGATCGCCCTGTTAGCCGGACGGTCGTCCTTACTAGCCGGGCAGCCGAGTGAGTCCTCCTGATGCTCTATAATCTTCTTATTGGTCCACTCCAACAGTTCTTTGCAACCGGCGGGTCGGCGCTGTGGGCTATTTTTGTGGTTGCTATCGCCTTGTGGGCGCTCATTATCGAACGCTTTGTCTTCTTTTGGACACGCTGTCCATTGCTTGAGGACGAAGTCGTCTCTCGTTGGCAAGCCCGTAGCGACCGCCAGTCGTGGTATGCTTTCCAGGTTCGCAAGATGGAGATTATCCAGATGGAGTTTCAACTCCGCAAAGGTCTTTCTCTGATTCGGACCTTGACCATTGTGCTGCCCATCTTGGGGCTCCTGGGAACGGTGAACGGCATGATTTTCACCTTTACCGTCATGCAATTATTTGGAACCGGCAATGCCAACGGTTTGGCCGGTGGCATTTCCGAAGCGCTGGTCACAACCATGGCCGGATTGGTATGTGCCGTCCCCGGACTCTATTTCAGCTCCGACTTAGACCGGAGAGCGGCAAAATCTGCTCAGAGGATAGCCGGTCTCTTACGCGTGGACTAAGACGATACATTAAGGATGGTGCCGAATGAGACGTCGCCGGGACAGACGTGACAGTGCCCCTGAGATCAATCTGACTCCGATGATAGATATGGTGTTCATCCTCCTGATCTTCTTTCTGGTCGCCTCCTCGTTCGTGAAGGAAGCCGGGATTGAGGTTAACCGACCCGTCGCGCAGACGGCGCAGACGCAAGGGCGTGGGACGATTCGCATTGCGCTGTCAGAAACGGGCGAAATCTGGATGGAGCGGCGCTCGATCGATATTCGGGCCGTCCGGGCAAACGTCGAGCGGATGCTCGCCGAGAGCCCTGAGGCTAGTGTGGTGGTGTTAGCCGATGAAACGGCCCACACCGGCCTGCTGGTACAGGTCATGGATCAAGTCCGCTTGGCCGGCGTGAATGATATCGCGGTTGCCGCACGACAACAGGAGGGCTGAGGATGTTTGGACGAGCCGCCGCGTCGGGTCTCGCCGGCCTGACAATTGCCGTCCTGCTCTTTCTGATCATGCACGTGCTGATTGCACGCTCCCAGCGCGCGCGTTCCTATCCTGATGCCTACCCCATCGTTGATTTTGTTCGTCTCGCACCTGAAGCACAGCCCCCTCAGCGAGATGAGCGCGATCCGCCCGAGGAACCCGATCCGCCCGAAGTGCCGCCAACCCCGAGCTTTGCCTTACAGACGGCGAACCAGCCTCAGCTTTCGGCGCCGCAAGTTGAGATGACCGCAGCCATCACTTCGGGTCCTTTGCTCGATATGACCCCCCTGGCTGCACCGGCCAGCAACAGGCAGACGGTCCTGTCAGGGCACGAATTGATGCCGTTGGTCCGAGTACCGCCCCGTTATCCGGGGCGTGCCGCGCGTCTTCAGATCGAAGGCTCTGTCACGGTTGAGTTCACCATTACGGCAGACGGCAGCGTAGCCGATCCCGCGATTATCGAATCCGACCCTCCTCGAGTCTTTGACAAGGCGGCGCTGCAAGCCATTGTCCAGTGGAAATTCAAACCGCGCGTGGAGGATGGACAGGCGGTTGAATCGCGCGCGTCGCAGCGAATTGAGTTTGCCCTGGGAGGAGGCTGATGGTGTTCAGGAAGGCGTGTCGCATTGCAGCCTGGCTCCGCGCGCTGTGCGGCCTGGGGATGGTGTCTCTGTGTCTGGCCGCGCCCGGAATCGCTATCGGCGAAGAGCCGCGTCTGTCACAGGAGGTTCACGAACAGTTGGTAGCCGTACAGGAGCTGATACAAAACGAACAGCATCAACAAGCCCTGACGCAATTACAGACACTCGCAGCAGACACCTCGCTCAGTCCCTATGAAACAGCCCTTGTCCGGCAAACGCTGGGCTACGCCCATGCCGGCCTGGAGCAGTACGATCAAGCGGTCCGCGCCTTTCAGCAATGCCTGGCCGGCGGAGCCTTAGCGCCAGACAACACCCAAATCGTTCGATACAACCTGGCCCAAATGTTGATGAGCGCCGAGCGTTACGAAGAGGGGGCTCGTACGCTGGAAACCTGGTTGGCCAACGAGGAGAACCCTCGTCCACAGGCTCGGGTTTTTCTTGCCCAGGCCTATATTGAGCTCAAACGTTACGCCCGTGCCGAGCAAAGTATTCAGCAGGCAATCGACGCAACAACGACATTCCACGAAGCCTGGTACCAGATGCTAATTGTCGTCCAGATTGAGCAGGAGAAGTTCTCCCAGGCCGCTTCCGCACTCCAGCAACTGCTCGGTCAGTATCCGCAGAAAAAAACCTATTGGCAGCAACTCTCACAGCTCTACAGCCAGGAGGAAAGGCACAAACGGGCCGTTGCCACCCTGGCGATGGCCTACAAATTAGGGCTGCTGAATGAACGGGAAGCCGTACAGGTCGTGCAGTACTATCTTCATCTCGGTATGCCCTATAAAGCCGCCAACCTGTTGATGGATGGGCTGGAGAAAAAGGTCGTACAGGACGTGGAGACCAATCGCGAATTACTCGTGACGTGTTGGCTCCACGCAAGAGAGAGTCAACGCGCGTTGGATGTTCTTGAGCAGTTCGCTGCCCGTGCCCAAACGGGCAAAATTGATCTCCGACGTGCCGAGATACTTGCTCAATTAGAACGTTGGCAGGAAGTGGCCACCACCGTCTCCGAGGGTTTGAGAAAAGGCGGGCTGACCAATACGGGTAAGGCATTCATGCTCCTTGGGGTTGCCGAGTACCGGTCTGGAAACCTGGACGAGAGCAGAACCGCCTTTACCAAGGCGACTTCCCACAGAGCTTCAGCCAAGCAAGCTCGCCAATGGCTCAGGCTCATTGAACAGGAAACGGCTAAACAGCAATAATCGAGAGACTGTACAGACCCCGCGTCAAGTCTCCCCTGCCCCGCTCTCCTCGTTTTCGGTGAGATGCCACGGTCCGAAAAGCACCGGCACTGACCACCCCTTCCTTGATCTTTTTTGTCTCGCATAATACAAGACCAAGGTCCCGCGACTTTGCAAACAGAAGAATAGGAAAGAGTATGGGCCTCAAGGAAACCATCAACAGACTTGAAAACCTCAACCAACAAGCACTCCAGGGTGGTGGTGCAAAGCGTATTGAACGCCAACACGAGCTCGGCAAAAAAACAGCGCGGGAACGGATCGACGCCTTTCTCGATCCAGACAGTTTTGTTGAATTGGACCGGCTGAAAACCCATCGCTGTACCGACTTTGAAATGGATCAGACCAAAATCCCAGGCGATGGCGTCGTCACCGGCCATGGGACGGTCGACGGCCGTCAGGTTTTTGTTTTCTCACAAGACTTCACCGTTTTTGGCGGCAGTCTCTCCAGCGCGTTTTCCGAAAAAGTATGTAAAGTCATGGACCTGGCCATGAAAACGGGCTGCCCGGTTGTTGGCCTTAATGACTCGGGCGGCGCGCGAATTCAGGAGGGGGTAGAGAGTCTGGCGGGCTATGGAGAAATTTTTCTTCGCAATGTCCTGAGTTCAGGCGTCGTGCCCCAAATATCCGCCATCATGGGTCCATGTGCCGGCGGAGCGGTCTATTCTCCGGCCATCACCGACTTTATCTTCATGGTTGAGAATTCCAGCTATATGTTTATCACCGGGCCGGATGTCATTAAGACGGTCACACATGAAGAGGTGACCATGCAGGAGTTGGGTGGGGCAGCGACGCATAATGCGACCAGCGGGGTCGCGCATTTTGCTTCCCCTGATGAAGATGAGTGCTTTCACTCGATTCGCGAGTTGCTGAGCTATCTCCCCAGCAATAATATGGAAGACCCGCCGTTTCAGCCAACTACAGATGACCCGAATCGGCGAGATGAGGCCCTCAACCAGATCGTTCCGGATAACCCCAACCGCCCCTACGACGTCACCGAAATCATTCGGTCGGTGGCGGACGAGCAGCATTTCTTCGAGGTCCAGAAAGACTATGCGCGCAATATCGTCGTTGGGTTTGCCCGGCTTGGCGGCAAACCCGTCGGCGTAGTCGCCAATCAACCCGCCTTTCTGGCCGGAGTGCTCGATATTGACGCCTCGGTCAAAGGGAGTCGGTTCGTCCGTTTTTGCGATTGTTTTAATATCCCCATTATCAGCTTTATCGATGTGCCGGGTTTTCTCCCAGGCACCTCCCAGGAATACGGCGGGATTATTCGTCACGGCGCGAAACTGCTCTACGCCTACTGCGAAGCCACCGTGCCAAAGATTTCGGTCATTACACGCAAAGCCTACGGTGGTGCCTATGTTGTCATGTCGAGTAAGGCTATTCGCGGTGATATGAATCTCGCCTATCCGACTGGCGAGATCGCGGTCATGGGTCCAGACGGTGCGGTGAACATTATTTTCCGTAACGCCATCAAAGAGGCAAAAGACCAAGACGCCGAGCGGACCAAACTCGTTGATGAATATCGCGAGACATTTGCCAATCCATTCAAAGCGGCAGAATTAGGCTATATCGATGAAATCATCATGCCTGCGGATACGCGTCCCCGCCTCATCCAGGCACTCACCATGCTGCAGAACAAACGTGAGAAAAATCCGCCCAAGAAGCATGGCAATATCCCCTTATGAGAGGGACGAACGACGGGTGGGTGAGCAAACACCCACCTCAACCCCGCCAAGGTAGGACCTATGTTCAAACGTGTACTGATCGCAAACCGGGGAGAAATCGCCGTTCGAGTCATTCGCGCCTGCCGAGAACTCGGCATTGAGACCGTCGCCGTGTATTCAGACGCGGACCGCTCTGCCCTGCACGTCCAATATGCCGACCAGGCCTATCCGATTGGTCCAGCTCCATCCGCAGAGAGCTATCTGGTGATTGAAAAAATCCTCGACGTGGCGCAGCGAAGCGGCGCGGATGCGATTCACCCAGGGTACGGTTTTCTGTCTGAGCGCGCGCCGTTTTCCAGAGCGTGTAGTGAGGCGGGCATTACCTTTATTGGACCGCATCCCGAGGCGATCGAAAAGATGGGCGATAAGGTGACTGCGCGGGCCATTATGGAAGAAGCAAACGTCCCGGTTGTGCCAGGCACCGACGTGTTAGGCGACGAGGACGACGTTGTGGCTGCCGCGGAAAAGGTCGGCTTTCCCGTCATGTTCAAAGCCTCAGCCGGTGGCGGCGGCAAAGGCATGCGGCTGGTCGAAAAGAAAGAAGATGTGCTGTCCGCCCTGCGTGGGGTGCGCTCTGAGGCGCGGTCGTCGTTTGGCGATGACCGGATGTATATGGAAAAATTTGTTGAAAAGCCGCGCCACGTTGAAGTCCAGGTCTTGGGCGATACGCACGGCAATATCATTCACTTGTACGAACGCGAATGTTCCCTCCAGCGTCGGCACCAAAAGGTCATCGAAGAGTCTCCTTCAACGGCAATCAGTCAAGACGTCCGCGAACAGATGGGCAGGGTGGCGGTTGAGGCAGCCAAAGCGGTGAATTATGTCGGGGCCGGAACCGTGGAGTTTTTGGTAGATGCCCGGCAGAACTTCTACTTCCTGGAGATGAATACCCGCATCCAGGTCGAGCATCCGATTACCGAGCTCGTCACCGGAGTGGACCTGGTGAAAGCCCAAATCGAGATTGCGACTGGAGCACCCTTGACCATACGGCAAGACGCGGTCCAGCAGCGCGGCTGGGCGATCGAATGTCGAATTTATGCCGAGGACCCGGCTCGGGACTTCTTTCCGTCTCCTGGGAAAATACAAATCTTACGCACACCCGGCGGCTATGGCATCCGCGACGACAGCGGCGTGTATGAAGGCTGGGAGGTCCCGATCCATTACGATCCCATGATCTCCAAGCTGTGCACCTATGGTCGCACCCGAGACGAAGCCATCCAGCGCATGCTGCGGGCGCTCCAGGAATACACCGTCGAGGGGATTATCACCAATATTCCTTTTCACCGCTGGGCGCTGACCCATCCACGCTTTGTGTCAGGCGACTTGGACACGGGCTTTATTCCTCAGGAGTATGGGGGATTACCGGAAGAAGAAGACCACCTGCGGCATGAAATCATTCTGGCGGCGGCAGCCCTCGCGGCCTATCATAAGGAAAAAGACCTCGCCACATCGGTTTCCAGCCCGCAGGGAAGCTCTGGAAACGTCTCGGCCTGGCGCGCCACTGGCTGGCGCGAAGGCCTCCGTTAGCGAACGAAAGGCACCGCCCAAGCAAGGACTGCATCCCCATGGCCTATAAAGCAATGCTCGGCGACCAGACCTATACCATCAGCGTCCACGAGTTGGACGAACACCGGTACAAAATCGTCATCGACGATGAAGAGCATATCATCGACGGCAGACGCTTGACCGGCCATATGTACTCGCTCATTGTTGAGAACAAGTCGTTTACCGTCGATGTGGCGGAAAAAGACGATGCGTATACGGTCGCCTATGAAGGCAAAAGTTTTCAGGTCGGCGTACTCGATGAACGTAAGGCCCGCCGGGGCGGAGTCGGGGCGAGCCTTGGTGGAGCGGGCGAGAAAGATGTGTGTTCGATGATGCCGGGGAAAGTGGTCGAACTCCTGGTACAGGCAGGTGATGCCGTGGAAAAGGATCAGGGCGTCATCATCATCGAGGCGATGAAAATGGAAAATGAAATCCGCGCTCCCGTTGCCGGAACGGTCAAAGCCGTTCACGTTGAGGCGGGTCAGGCGGTTGAATCTGGAGAACTGCTGGTCGAACTTGAATAAGCGTCCCCCCGCAAGGTGGCTGCTTGCAGAGCCACACGATTCGCCGTTATGAGCGAAGCCTTTTCTCCCGCAGATACGCAGAAGCTTGCCCCATTCTTCACCAATCTGACTGAACCCATCTTTGGCCTGAAACTCCCCCAAGAAGTCGCCGGCGCCCTCTTCTCTCGCTATAGCCGGTCGGCAAAGAGCTTACGTCAAATTTTTCTGGATGAATTTCTTGGTCAGGCGGACCTCCAGGGCAGTCTGTTTGGCCCTGGAGCCGCTCCAAGCGACGATAGCCAAGCAATCCAAAAGGCACGGGCATTCTATGATCGAGTCCTCGTCGGCTATGGTGACGATTCGGTAGCCCAACTGGGTGGCGCGCACATCGCGTGTGAAGAGATTTCAAACGTTGCCGCTAAAATTCTTGAAGATGCCCGGATCGGCATCGCCCCGCTAGAGAAGTCGACCCGCTATGTCCGGTTTGACAGCCACGGTCCTGACGGCGACTATCTCTTCTATAAGGAACCGACCATCATGGGCTCGTCGCATCGGGAGGCGTATCTCAGCTGCCTGCGCCACTTGTTCGAGACCTATGCCGCCCAAATCGGGCCCATGATCGCCTTTGTGCGAGACAGTCTGCCCATCGACACTGTTGAGTGGAAACATCCGCAAACGGGCGCCCCCCTCACCTATACAGAGGCACGGCAGGACGAGACTCTCAGAAGATGGACCGAGGGAGCGTATCGCTCGACCGTCAGAGCACACGCCTGCGACATCCTGCGGTCGTATCTCCCGGCAGCGACCCTGACGAACGTTGGCATCTTCGGTGTCGGCCAGGCGTTTGAACACCTGCTCAACAAGCTCTACTCGCTTGACCTGGCCGAGGCTCAGGATATCGCCAAGCCTATGCACAAAGCCCTGGAGGCGCTCATTCCGTCTTTTGTTAAACGCGCCCGGCCTAACGAATATTTGGTGCAAACAGCGGCGGATACCCAGGCCTTGTCGCAGACACTCCTGAACGGACAGACCGTTCGATCGACCGAGCCGGTCAGTCTCGTCGATTACGACCGGGACGCTGAGGATCGCATCCTGACGGCCATTCTCTACCCGCATGCGCGCCTGCCGCTCGGTCAGGTGCACTCCCTGGTCAAAAAACTTCCGGCTGAACAACGGGGACAGGTCTTCGACACCTACATCGGACAGCGCCGACAGCGCCGCGACAAACCCGGGCGGGCACTTGAGCATGCGTACTATACGTTCGATATCATTGGTAATTTGGGCATTTACCGTGATCTCCAACGGCATAGAATCCTCACCCAGGAGCGCCAGGATTTCACCACTGTGCATGGCTATGACACGCCGCCTGAGATCGAGCAAGCCGGATTTCAGGCAGCATTTACGGAGTGCATGGAACGAGCAGCCGCGGTGTACGAGCGAATCTTCGCGGATTTTCCAACCGAGGCTCAATACGTCGTGCCGTTTGCCTATCGGGTCCGATGGTATATGAAACTCAACCTACGCGAGGCCATTCATATGGGTGAACTCCGCACCCTACCGCAAGGCCACCCGGACTATCGCCTTATTGTCCAGGAGATGTGGCGGCTCATCGGCAAAGTCCACCCGACCCTCGCCCGGAGCGCGACCTTCCTCGACTGGCAGACCTACCGCCTCGGTCGTCTCCAGTCTGAAATGCGGACCGAATATAAAAAGTCTCGGCTTACTCCGGCCACTTGACCTGATGCTCTTGGGCCATGAAGTTGGTAATGAGCGCTTGATCCAGGAATTTCGCTCCATCCGGCCACGAACCTTCGGTAAACTCCTTTGAATTGACCAGCGTATCCCACGCCGCCAGATCTTCGACCCAGAGTTGGGCCACGCCGTCCCATTTCGGCTCGGCATAGCTATAGACCGCGTCGATGGTATGGCACTGCACATAGCGCTGGAGTCCCGGCAGCTCACACACGATCGGGCCGTGGACCTCAATCCAGTATTTCCGAAAGTCTTCAAGGTTCATACCCGGCTTTCGTTTGAGCTGAAAAATACCCTTCACCTGCTGTGGGGTTTGCGGACCGTCCTTGATGACGTGGTCGTGTGTCACCAACCATTCCACGCGGTTCATGTCAATGAAATTGGGTTCATCGGCGAGTGCACCGTTCACATATTCGGCGCTCGTGCGCAAGGCATCCATCGCCGCTTGGTCCTCAATCCACGCTTCCGCCGCCCCATCATAGGGTGAGTTCGTTCCCTCCACCGGAATGCGGTGACTCTGCTCATACCGCCACGTCTGAACGATACGCGCGGCAATCGGGCCGTGGGTTTCCTTCCAGTAGCGATGAAACTCCTCATCGCTCAAAGATGGCTTTCTGGTAATGAAATACAGTACATGCAGCATATTTCTCCCTCCTTTTGACGTGTGATACCCATCAAGCCTGAGGGGGGGGGCAACCGACCGTTGGGGAGCGGGGTACTTATCCCCCTCAGTCCCCCTTATTAAGGGGGACTGAGGGGGATTGCGCGGGCGGGCGGCCCGCCCCCCCTACTTCTACTCGGCGGCTTGCAAGAGCCGCACCACGGCGGCACT
>WTHD01000053.1 GCA_011523265.1 Candidatus Binatota bacterium | reverse complement strand
GAGCGGGATGGTCTGATGGTGACAGAGCTCGGTGATCGCACGCATGACCCCAAGGGAGGGGTCGTCCGGGGACGTCGGCACTTTATGGATGGCCAACCGGTCCGTCCGGGTGTCGGCAAAGACCGCGTCAGTGAATGTCCCGCCTACGTCAACCCCAATGAGTCTCATGCGTCACTCCCGGGCTTACTCTAGCGAGTTTCTTCCGGCTTGACAAAAGACCGGCCCGTATCGTATGAGCTTGGAATGAACACTCACTCAGTTTCTGTCGCGCACCGGACCCTGGCGAAAGGCGCTCAACAGTGAAATCTCAGGTCTTACGCAAAAAACGCAAATCCCCGTCTCAGGTGACCGACGAAAAGCGGTTGCAAGAAGGCCAGGAACGCATTGCCACCGCGGCGCTCAATCTCTTTCTCCAGAACGGCTACCACAACACCAGCGTGCGTGAGATTGCCCAAAAAGCCGGGCTTAGCGTGGGTTCGGTTTTCAACTACTTTACCAGTAAGGAAGAAATTCTCTTTTTTCTGCTCTCCTCCGGCCAGGCTCGAGCCGAGGCCGGCTTTCAAAAACAGCGAGCCGAGTTTGAGCGGCTCAAGCGGGATGGCGCCAGTCCGCAGGATTTGTTTTTGCGGGCCTACGAGCAGTACGCCGCGCTGACCGACGAATTGCGGCGCAACACCGTCCTGGCCTATCAGGAAACAAAGTCGCTGACGTTGACGGAACGCAAGCGCTTTCTCGAGGGCGAAGAACGGATTCAGCATTTTTTCGAGGAGATTATTGCCTATGGGATCGCCCAGGGGGCATTTCCGGCCGGGAATATTCAACTTAAAGCCCACTGTTTATTGGTGCTGGCCCAGTCTTGGGCGGTGCGGCATTGGGCGCTCAGCAGCTTTACCAAGCTCGACGAGTATCTGGAGCCCTTAAAGTCGATCGCCCTGGGGATTCTTGAGAGTGACTCCCAGCAGACACCGGCTCTGGTCGCGGCACAGGACGGCAAAGATTTCGCGCTCTCACGAGAGCTGACGAGCTGAGATCATATGCGGTACAGCAGACTCCAGTGCCTCGACCCATCTCTTCCTGACACCCTCTGTGCGGCCAGTGCGCCGCACGGGGACTTCGGGGAACCCTAGGAATAAAGGAGGGGAGGGCCACTGGCCCTCCTTCCTGGGGACAGCGGTATGGATGGATTTCTGTTTGATGTCAAAGTCCTTGAACTCGCAGATGAAAAGGGAGAGTTCTGCGGCAAGCTGCTGGCCGGGGCGGGCGCGGATGTGCTCAAAATCGAGCCGCCGGGCGGGCAAGCCACGCGTGAGATCGGGCCCTTTTATCACGACCAGGTCCACCCCGAACGCAGCCTGTATTTTTGGCACTATAATTTCGGCAAGCGCGGCATGACGCTCGATATCGAGTCGCCGCCGGGAACGGACCTGCTCAAGCAGCTCATTGCGGAGGCGGACGTCCTGATTGATGCCCAGCCGCCGGGCACGCTGGAAAAACTCGGGCTGAGTTGGAACGCCCTACAGGCGCTCAATCCGCGATTGATTTATGTGGCCCTGTCCCCGTTTGGCAACAGTGGTCCGTGGCGTGACTATAAGGCCAACGATCTGGTCCATCTGGCGCTGGGCGGACAAATGATGTGTTGCGGCTACAGCCCCACCGACGACGGCAGCTATGACACCCCGCCTATTGCCCCGCAGATGTGGCACGCCTATCACATCGCCGGCAACCAGGCCTTTATTGCCACTGTCGGCGCGCTGATTGGGCGTGAGATGACCGAAGTCGGAGAGATGATTGATCTGCCTATTCACCAGGCCGTCAGCGTCTGCACCGAGATCGATGTCCCGCACTGGATTTATGGCCAGACACCGTGCTACCGCCAGACGGGACGGCATGCCCAACCGGCCATTGGATCTGAGGTGCAGTTCCCGACCAAAGACGAGCGCTATGCCATTATTTTGCCCAATCCGTTTCCGGGCGGATATGAAACCCTGGCTGGATTCCTGGAGAGCAAAGGCAAGGCCGGCGACCTGAACGAAGACAAATATAAAGAACCCAAGAATCGCCGGGGACGCGCCTTTACCGAGCATTTTGCCGATATTCAGGCGGCGTGCGTAGCCGATTTTGACATGGAAGAAATCTGGCATGAGGCCCAGGAACTCGGTATTCCCTGGTCGCCCATTCGGCTGCCGGAGGAAAATCCCGACGATGTGCAGTGGCAAACCCGCGCCACGTTTTCTCAGGTTGAGCATTCCGAGCTGGGCGAGTCCTACACCTATACGGGCGCGCCCATGCTGCCGAATCAATGTGCCTGGCGGCAAGGCCCGCGGGCGCCGCTCATCGGTGAGCACAACCGGGAGGTCTTGTGTGAGCAGCTTGGGTTGAGCGCGGAAGAGGTGGCGGACTTGCAGGACAAAGGAATCGTGTAGGGTGGGCGTGAAAAAAAGAAGACCTTTGGAAGGCGTTCGCATTGCAGACCTGACCTGGCTGCTGGCCGGGGCGGGCGGGCCGCGCTTATTGGCCAGCCTGGGGGCGGAAGTCATTCGGATTGAATGGCGCGATCGGCTGGATTTTCTGCGCTATATGCCGCCGTTTGCCTCCCGTACGAAAGAGTCGACCGAAAAGGCCGGAGCCATGGACCTGACCGGCCTGGATACCGGCAAGATCCAAAGCGTCAATCGTGGTGGGTATTTTAACGACATCAATGCCGGTAAATATGGGATCAGTCTGAATATGAAAGCGCCCCAGGGCCGCGAGCTGTTCAAAAAGCTGGTTGCGGTCAGTGATGTGGTCGTTGAGGCCTTTACGGCCGAGACCATGCAAAAATGGGGGCTCGGTTATGACACCCTCAAAGCCATTAAGCCGGATATTATTTATATGCAGCAGCCCGGTTGGGGCTATAAAGGTCCCTACGTGAAATACGCTTCCTACGGACCAATTGCCCAGGCCGTGAGTGGCCTGACCGAACAGTCCGGTTTGCCCGCCCCCCATCCTCCTGCCGGCTGGGGATTTTCGTATATGGATTGGAGTGGCGCGTATTATTGTGCCATGACCATTCTCATGGCCCTGTACTATAAAAAACGGACGGGCAAGGGCCAGTACCTGGACTGCTCGCAAGTAGAACCCGGCATTGGCATGACCGGCACCGCGGTGCTGGATCACGCGGTCAATGGCCGCCACTATCAGCGTACGGGCAATCGTTCGCCCTATACACCCGCGGCGCCGCACGGCGCCTATCCCTGCGCCGGCGATGACCGCTGGATTGCCATCGCCGTCACGTCCGAAGAAGAATGGCAAGCCCTGGTCCGCATCATGGGCAACCCCGACTGGGCAGCCCAGGACCGGTTTGCCTCGCCGGCCGAGCGGCTACAACATCAGGACGAGCTGGACCGACTGGTGAGCGCCTGGACGCAGGAGCAGGAGCCCTTTGGCCTGCAAGAACGTTTACAGGCCGCTGGCGTTCCTGCCGGCGTGTGTCAGACCGCGCAGGACCGGATCGAACGCGACCCGCAGCTCAAACACCTGAACTGGCTGCTGCCTCTGGAGCACAGCGAGATCGGGACTTGGCCGATCAAGGATATTCCGTTTCATTTTGCTAACGGGCTGGTGAGTCAGGGCGGACCGACCGAACGCGCTGCGCCGTGCTATGCGGAAGATAATGAATATGTCTATAAAGAATTGCTCGGCTTGAGCCAGGCAGAAATAGAAGGGTTTCAGGACGAAGGGATAATTTAAGAATGAGGGACTGGGGG
>WTHD01000320.1 GCA_011523265.1 Candidatus Binatota bacterium | reverse complement strand
GATAGAGCAACGGCCTTCTAAGCCGTGGGTCAGGGGTTCGAATCCCTTCTGGCGCGTGTGGTGGGTGTAGCTCAGTTGGTAGAGCACTTGGTTGTGGCCCAAGTGGTCGAGGGTTCAAGTCCCTTCACTCACCCTCTTTGGTAAGAGTCTGTTGCGCCGAACAGGACAGGCGTGTGGAGCGCTGGTGGAGTTCTGCCTGAGGCGAAACGGGCTCTTCTATGGGCCGCTAGCTCAGCTGGTAGAGCAGCTGACTCTTAATCAGCGGGTCCGGAGTTCGATCCTCCGGCGGCCCTTTCTTCGCTCCGCATTGCTTGGGGAGGGACTAGGGCGTACTTTGCGAGAGTGGCGAAACTGGCAGACGCGCTAGACTTAGGATCTAGTCCGCTCACGCGGATGGGGGTTCAAGTCCCCCCTCTCGCACTGCCCGTGCCTGACTTGCTCTCCAGACACGTCCCTCCAAGAGCAACCCGATTCCCTGCTTGGGCGGTACTATGGTTCTCCTATGAAAGTTTCTATTGATTCCGTTGATGCCGTTCAGAAAAAACTCGCTTTTGAGATTCCCGCCGAGCGGGTCAGCCAAGAGGTCGAAAAGGCCTATCGGACCGTCCAGCAGCAGGCTCGGTTGAAGGGGTTTCGACCCGGCAAGGTGCCCCGGCCTGTCCTCAGCCGGTATTTTGGAGAGCAGGTCGCTCAGGAAGTCAGCTCTCTCCTCGTTCAGGAGTCCTACCCTCGGGCTGTGGAAGAACACGACCTGCACGTCGTGACCCAGCCCCAGATTGTGACAGAGAAGCTCACCCCCGGTCAGCCGTTCCGCTATTCGGCAACGGTCGAAGTCCGACCCCAGGTGGAGATTACGGACTATGCCGGGGTCACGGTTGAAAAACCCCATGAAACGGTCACCGAGGAAGAGGTCGAAGCGTCTCTGCGGCGCCTCGCCGAATCCATGACCCAACTCGTCCCGATTACCGACCGGGACAATATTGAGGACGGCGATGTCTTGACGCTTGATTATGTCGGGCTGCGCGAGGGCCGTCCGCTGCCCGGACTCGAAGCCAAGGGACGGCTCGTCGAGATGGGACGCGAGACCGTGCTGCCCGGCTTTCAGGATCATCTGCTTGGCGCGCAACGTGGCAGGGCGCTCCAGTTCTCGGTGCCCATGCCTCGGCCTGAGGAGCCGGCTGAGCCGGCCGCAGAACCTGCGCAAGCCGTGCTCTTTCGGGTGACGGTCCACGATATAGCGCGCAAAGAAGTCCCGGCCCTTGATGACGATTTTGCCAAGGACCACGGCGAGTGCGACACTCTGGAAGAATTGCGGAACAAAATTCGGGATAACCTCCACCAGGCTGCGGAACGTCGGGCGGAAAATCAGCTGCACGAAGCGCTCTTGGCCGGCGTGTATGAAAAGAACCCCTTTGAAGTTCCGCCCAGCTTGGTTCGTGAGCAGCTCCGTCAGCTCTTTGTCGAGGCCGGTATTCAAAGACCCGAGGAAGACGTATCGGTCGGTGAGGGACGCTTGACCGACGAACTGCGTGAGCAGTTCACGGTCCGGGCTCGCCAGAGCGTCCAGTCCGTGTTTATCGTTGACGCCTTGGTTGAGCAGCTCTCCCTGTCCGTGTCTGAAGAGGCTATGCGCCAGAAGATTGCAGAGCTGTCTTCCGCCAACCCGGAGCAAAAACAGCAGCTTGAGAATTTTTATGCCAAGGCCGAGAATAGACAGGCGCTTGAGCGCCAGCTGTTACGGGCGAAAGCGGTCCAGGCCGTCGTTGACAAGGCCGAGATAAAAGCAGTAGACAGGGACGTTGCCGGTACAGGGGAAAAAGACTAGGATGGGCCGCCGGACGTTGCCATGAATCTGATTCCTATCGTCGTCGAACAAACCGGTCGCGGAGAGCGGGCGTACGATATCTTCTCGCGTTTGCTGAAAGACCGCATCGTCTTCCTCGGCAGTGCTGTGACGGATGAGGTCGCCAACCTCATCTCCGCAGAACTGCTCTTCCTCGAATCTGAGGACCCCGATAAAGATATCCACTTCTACATCAATTCCCCCGGCGGTTCGGTCACCGCCGGTCTTGCTATCTACGATACGATGCAGTACATCAGGCCAGACGTCTCAACCTTGTGCCTGGGCCAAGCGGCAAGTATGGCTGCCTGGCTGTTGGCGGCAGGGGCCAAGGGCAAGCGCTATGTGCTGCCGCACGCCCGGGTCATGATTCATCAACCCCTGGGTGGGGTCCAAGGCCAGGCCGCCGACATCGACATCCAGGCCCGTGAGATGTTACGCATCCGGGAGCAGATGAACGAGATTCTGGTCAGACATACCGGACAGTCACTCAAGAAGATTGAGCGCGACACTGACCGGGATTTCTTCTTCGAGAGCAAGCAAGCCGTAGAGTATGGGCTGGTTGATGATGTCGTGCTGAACCGAAAATGAGAGAACGGTGAGGAGCGGGTATGGCCAGACAGAGTGATGATCGCCCCGGAAATTTGGTGTGCTCCTTTTGTGGCAAAAGCCAGGATGAGGTGCGCAAACTCATCGCCGGCCCCACCGTCTATATCTGCGACGAATGTATTGACCTGTGCAACGATATCATTGCCGAGGAGTGTGACCAGGAAGAATCCTTCGCGGCCGCCTCTGCCGTCCCTAAGCCGGCCGAAATCAAACGCGTCCTTGATCAGTATGTGATTGGCCAGGAGCGGGCCAAGAAAATCTTGTCTGTGGCTGTCCACAATCATTATAAGCGGGTGGACTCGCCAATGACGGCCAATGACGTCGAGCTGCAAAAGTCGAATATTTTGCTGATTGGACCGACCGGCTCTGGCAAGACCCTGCTGGCCCAGACTTTAGCGCGCTTCTTGCAGGTGCCATTTACCCTTGGGGATGCGACCAGCCTGACCGAAGCGGGCTATGTCGGTGAAGATGTCGAGAACATTATTCTGAGCTTGCTCCAGAATGCCGACTACGACGTGGAGAAATGCCAGAAAGGCATCGTCTACATTGACGAGATAGACAAGGTAGCCCGCAAGGGTGACAATCCGTCCATCACCCGTGACGTATCAGGTGAAGGCGTCCAACAGGCTCTGCTCAAGATTATTGAGGGAACGGTCGCCAGCGTTCCACCAAAAGGGGGCAGAAAGCACCCCCAGCAGGAGTTTGTCCAGGTCGATACCACCAATATCCTCTTTATCTGCGGTGGAGCGTTCGTCGGTCTTGACGATGTGATCCGGCGCCGAACCGGGGGGAAAAATATGGGCTTCGGGGCCGATGTCAAATCTAGCTCGTCCCGGAGCGGGAGCGCCCTGTTGACCGAGGTCCAGCCGGAAGATTTGCTCAAATTCGGGATGATTCCGGAATTTGTCGGACGTCTGCCCGTGCTGGCGACGCTTGAGGAATTGGACGACCAGGCCCTCGTCCGCATCTTGAAAGAGCCAAAAAACGCGCTGGTGCGGCAATATCAAAAGCTGTTCGATCTGGAAAACGTTCATCTCCGGTTCGAGGAAAAAGCGCTGGAAGCCATTGCCAAAGAAGCTCTGACTCGGAAGTCTGGGGCTCGAGGGCTCCGGGCCATTATGGAAAACATCATGCTCGACGTGATGTACGACATTCCTTCTCAGCCAAACATCAGAGAGGTTGTTATTTCCGAAGAAGTGGTTACACACAATGAACAGCCTCGTATTGAGCGCAATCTCAAAGCCACGGCATAAGGGGCGGGTCGGATGTGGATGGTGGGCGGGGCGATGGGCGCCCCATGCC